>JAVVFP010000444.1:0-3131 GCA_032250495.1 Bacteroidota bacterium
CCGTCGACGTTCGATCACGCGCAGACGGCGTTTCCGCTCACCGGTGCGCATGCGGCGCAGTCCTGTGAAAGCTGTCATGTCGGGGGCAATTACACGATCACGTATGTGGACTGCTGGCAGTGCCATGAGACGGATTACAACGCGACACAGAATCCCGATCACGCGGCGGGACAGTTCGCGCATGACTGCATGACCTGTCATGACATGAATGCCTGGGTGCCGGCGACGTTCGATCATGCGCAGACGGCGTTTCCATTGCAGGGGGCGCATGCGGCGCAGCCCTGCCAGGCCTGCCATATCGGCGGCAATTACACGATCACGTATGTGGACTGCTGGCAGTGCCATGAGACGGATTACAACGCGACACAGAATCCCGATCACGCGGCGGGACAGTTCGCGCATGACTGCATGACCTGTCATGACATGAATGCCTGGGTGCCGGCGACGTTCGATCATGCGCAGACGGCGTTTCCATTGCAGGGGGCGCATGCGGCGCAGCCCTGCCAGGCCTGCCATATCGGCGGCAATTACACGATCACGTATGTGGACTGCTGGCAGTGTCATGAGACGGATTACAATCAGTCGGTCAATCCCGCCCATGCCGCCAACCAGTTCCCTCATGACTGCACGACCTGTCACGACATGAACGCCTGGGCACCGTCGACCTTCGATCATGCTGCCACGGCCTTCCCGCTGACCGGGGCGCATCAGACGCGTCCCTGTATCGACTGTCACACCGGAGGCAATTACAGTCTTGTCTACACCGACTGTTTCCAGTGTCACCAGGGGGACTATCAGACGGCGGCGAGTCCGCCGCACGCAGCGAACCAGTTTCCCCGGGACTGTACGACCTGCCACACAACCACCGCGTGGCGGCCGTCGACCTTCGACCATTCCGCCACGGCCTTCCCTATAATCGGGGCCCACAGCACGGCCGCCTGTCTCGATTGCCATGTGGGAGGAAACTATGCCCTCGTGTATACCGACTGCTACCAATGTCACCAGAGCGATTACACGCAGGCGACCTCGCCGGCCAACCACGCCGCGATGAATCTCAACCATAATTGCGCCGTCTGTCACACGCAGAACAGCTGGACCCCGGCATCGCCTTTCCGCACGACACACAACGTCAATGCGCCGAGCGGCTTTCCCATATACGGAAGCGCGAAACACGAGTATCAGGACGAGTGGAACAACTGCAGTGAATGCCATACCACGAATGTGACATCCACGTACTGCTGCACCAGCTGCCATGAGCACAACGACAAAATTGAGGTCGACGACGACCACCAGGGAGTGACCGGTTACTCCTACAACTGCACGTCCTGCGCGAACAGTGGCTGCCATCCCGACGGAAGGGAGCCATGACGCGTGCGCGCCGTGTCGCCGGGAGCCTTGCTGCCGTCCTGCTCTTCGTTTTTCTGTTCCCGGTGATGCTTCTCAGCCAGGAAGGAGTGCGAACGCAGGTCGGCGGGACGGTAACCTACGTGACGAGCACGCAGGTGTTCGGTGACATCGGGAGGGGCAGCGGATTGCGTGAAAACGATTCGGTGCATGTTGTGAAGGACGGGGCGACGGTGGCGCTGCTCCAGGTGACGCACCTGGCGTCAACATCCTTCGCGGCGCGAATTCTCTCCCGCACGGTCGTTATCGAAAAAGGGGACAGCCTGCGCGCGCAGGTGCCCGCCATCGTCACGCGTCCCAGGCCCCAGCTCACGCCGGACAGCACCTCCGCTCCGCCGTCCGAGGTCCGCCGCCGGCAACCGTCCTCCCCGCGGCCATCCGCGCAAGAGGAAGGCGGGACCGGCATGCGCATCCGCGGCAGAGTATCGATGCAGTATTACGCGCTGTTCAACAGCGCGATACCCGGTGCCGCGTTTTCGCAGCCGGCGGCCGTGATGAATGTTACGGCTGACGATATCATGCAGCTGCCGCTTCGCCTGCAGTATTACTCCAACCATCGCTACGACGCACGCGGGGACGCGGCGCGCAGCGGCGTCGTGCGGGATCGCTGGCGGCACCGCTTCTACCAGTTCTCCCTGCGCTACGGCGAGGACAACGGACCGGTGACAGCGACGCTCGGACGCTTCGTCCCGTATGCCGTGGGAGGCATCGGGTCGGTGGACGGGGTGATGGTGGAGGGCAGGGAAGGCGCGTGGGAGGGGGGACTCATCGCCGGCGCCCAGCCCGGGTACCGGGATACGGAACTGAGTCTCAGGGACCAGAAAATTGCCGCCTACGCGGGATTCAGGAGCGAAGGCGAGGCGTTTCGGACCCGCAGCAGCCTCGCTGCTGCGCAGACCTATCGCGACGGCGCACTCGATCGCAGCTACTTCTACCTGGTCAACAGCCTGGGGATCGGTCGGAGCGTCACGTTGTACCAGAATGCGAGCCTGGATTTCTACGATGTCGATGACGGGGACGGCCATATGCAGCCGCATCTGACGGACCTGTATCTCTCGGCTACCTGGCGGCCGCAGCGATGGATGTCGCTGACCGCTTCATACGCGAACCGGCGCAGCGTGTATTTTCTCCGCAGTTTCGCCTCCGTTCCGGATTCCCTGTTCAGCAGCGCACGGCTGCAGAATTACCAGCTGAGCACCGGTTTCAATATTCCCGGCGGCATGTATGCCTCGCTGACCGCCTCGGTGAGGACACAGGAGAACAGCGATAAAGCGGCGACGGCGCTCGCAGGCCGCTTCACCTGGTCGAACCTGCTCGATACGCGCAGCAATGTCTACCTGCTGGGGAGCTGGGCGGACAATATTTTCAACAGCAGTGCCTCGTACGGCTTCGAGATCAACAGGGATCTGCTCGAAGACCTCTACAGCGCGCTGCGCCTGCAGCAGTACCGGTATTCCTACAGCCAGGGGGACCGCAGCATCGATCGGACCACGCTTTCCCTGGAGACATATTATCGCATGAGCAGCATGTTCTATCTTTCCCTCAGCTACGAGCATTACTGGGAGGGTGCGGTGACCAACGACAGGATTTACTCGGAAATCAGCATGCGACTGCGCTGAGAGGCGAGGTGCCGTTGGCGAGGTTCAGCCATCCGCAATTCGTTGCATCATGATGAATTCCGCAGTGAGAATGTAATCCGCCGCGGTGGGGATATGCGGCAGTCCCCC
>JAVVFP010000445.1:0-3126 GCA_032250495.1 Bacteroidota bacterium
GTTCACCACGTGCGCAATGGGCGCGCCGGGCGCGCTCATCTCGCCTTTCTCGACCATGCGGGCATTGAGCACGCCGTCGATGGGACTCTTCACGCGCGTGCGTTCGAGCCGTTCGCGGGCGAGTTCCATTCCGGCCTTCGCGGCGTCGCGCTGGTAGCGGAGCGTCTGCAGTTGCAGTTCGGAAATGCCCTGCTCTTCGAAGACGCGTTTCTGCTTTTCATAGCTCGCCTGCGAGATGTTGTACTGGGCCAGCGCCGCGTCGTAGCCCGAACGCAGCAGTGCGCTGTCGAGCTGCACGAGGACCTGGCCGCTGCGCACGCGCGCACCGAGCGGCACAAGCCAACCGAGCACGCGGCCGCCTTCATCGGCCGGAACCATGACGTCGCCCTCCGACGCCACCGCGCCGGTGATGTCGATGACCTGTGTGAATTCCGTCGCCTCGATTTCCATGACGCGGACGGAGACGCTTGGAATATCCTTGTCCTCACCCGTTCTGTCGGCCGAGGATGCCTCGTCGTCGCTACAGGACGTGAGGAGCACCGCTCCGGCGAGGGACAGGGCGAGAATCGGCAAGGAGAGAATACGTTTCATCGGAATACTCATGATGTATGATGGTTTATTTCTGAATCTCATTGACGGTGCATGCTGAGCAGGTACTCGAGGTCCGCCTTGGCGACGTTGTAGTCGTAAATCGCCTGCACGCGGTTGACGCGCGCCTGCAGCAGTGCCAGGTCGGCGTCGTTGACCTCGAGCTGTGTGCCGGAGCCGGACTGGTAGCGCGTCGTGGCGATGCGGTATCCCTTCTCCGCCTGTTCGACGGTGCGGTTCTGCGACTCGATGCGCCGCTGCGCCTCCTCGAGGCGATAGCGGATGTTCTGCGCGTTGGTCACCAGGGCGTCGCGCGTGGCACGCAGCTGCTCCTGGGACTGCAAATAATCCACCTGTGCCTGGTTGACGCGTGCGCGCGTCTGCAGTCCGTTGAAGAGGTTGAAGCTGAGCGTGACGCCGACCTGCGAGGTACTGACGAAATCGCTGGTGGAGATGCGTCCCAGCGCGTCGTTTTCCGCCAGCCAGCGATAGTTGCCGAAGGCCGAAAGCGTGGGCAGGGACTCGGAGCGGTATATGGTCACCAGCTTTTCATTGACGCGACCCTGGTCGCGCAGCGCGCGCAGCGCGGCGTTCTTTTCGATGACCAGTTCCTCGGCGCGCGTGACCATTACGTCCTCTGCCGGAACGAAATCCAGCGCACCCGAAACTTCTATTTTCTCCCCTGGTGCGAGTCCCAGCAGCAACTTCAACCCGTTGGCCGCGAGGGTGACATTCCTCTCGGTCTCGATGACTTTCGGCCGGATGTTGTCGGTCTGCACGCGGGCGCGAATCAGGTCGTACTCGGAGACGACGCCCTGCTCGTACATCACCTCGACATTGTGCAGGTTGTCCTCCGCGTTCTGCAGGCTGGCCTGCATCAGGCCCAGCACGTCCTTCGAAAGCAGCACGCCGTAAAAGGCCTTCTTCACGTCGGCAACCGTCTTGTTGTAGGTCTCGGTGTACATGTGCCGCGAAGCGTCTTCGTAAATCTGTGCAGTGCCGACGCCGGTGAACACCGCGGCGTTGAACAGCACCTGCGAGGCTTCGAAACCGAAGTTGTAGGAATTGTCACTGCCAATTTCCACCGGGATCACGCCGTCGCCCGCGTTCGGGTCCATGAAGCGCGCAGGGAGAAAGAACACAGGCTTTTTCAGCGTCCGCGTGTAGGTCCCGCCGGCGGACACGTTCGGCAACGCGGTGCCGTAGGCCTCGTTGACCTGGTAACTCGCCTTGTCCATTTCCAGGCGCGAAATCTCCAGGTCCCTGTTGTTGTCAATGGCCAGGGAGATCGCATCCTCCAGGCGCAGCGTCCTCGGCTGGGCGACGGCGACAGTGCCGACGAGCAGCAGGAGCAGGCCCGTGGAAATAAAACGGTACATGTTCATGCGAAGTCCTGTTCTCTGAATGTGGGAATGATCGTTCATCTTTTCGTAAAGCATTTGTGGCCCTCGTCCCTTCGGGCAAGGATGCCGTGGAAAAACGTCCTTTCGATCTGGCAGACCCCCTGTTCGATTTCCCTGTCGATCTCCTCCCCGCTGAGTCCGGTCAGTCGCCGTGGCTCGGTCATCACATCCCCGTGAAACATGTGCATCGAGGATTTGAACACCGAAAAGGTCAGGGAAAGAAACATCATGGCCGTCTGCTCGGGATGTACCTCGTCTATTTCATCTCGCGCGATGGCGCGGCGAATCGGGTCCGCGAGCAGCAGCAGCAGGTTCGGAAACAGCGTCGCCAGGTGCGTATTCGCCTCCATCTTGTGGAATTCCCGCATCATCAGGCCGTATATGCTGAAATTCTCATAGAGCAGATGCAGCACCTGGCGGGCGAAATCGATGTACGCCTCCTGGAAGGATCGCGAAGCATCCGTGCAGGTGCGCGTCGCCACGTCCACGAACTCGTCCACGGCATCCGCGAGCACGGTGTCGAACAGCTCTTCCTTGCTCTGGAAGTAGTTGTAGAGCGTCCCCTTGCCGTATTCCGCCCTGTCCGCGATTTCGTCGAGCGTCGCCGTGGAAAATCCCCGCAGCGCAAATACCTCCCGCGCGGCATTGACGATTTGCTGACGCTTGAAGTGCCTCTCGCGCTCTTTCCTGCTCATATTCTGCGTTTCATCTGTCATGACTGTCCAGTACAATTATTGAACCGATCGGTTCTGGAAATGACTGGCCGGTCGGAAATATGACCAGCCAGTCACATTTACGAACAACATCCGAAATTGTTGCGCGGGATGCAAGAAAATATTGCGGAGATTTTTCCGGCCTGCCAGGTGGAAGCGCTTCGAATGAGCCGGATGGCGGGTTATGCGGGAAGTGTGTTTCGCAGGGGAAGGGTGCTCAGCGGGGAAAGGTGTTCAGCGGGGGAAGTGTGTTTCGCGGACCGGCGGCTGTGCTGTCGGAGGATAAGGTGTGGCTGCCGGCATGGTGGAGAAGGGAGATCGGGGTGGCGGACTACCAGGTGAACACGAATTCCACGCCGTCGCTGCGGCCGGCATGGGATTTCAGGCGAGTATGCATCGAGGGCATGCCGCTCATGCGTTCG
>JAVVFP010000446.1:0-3121 GCA_032250495.1 Bacteroidota bacterium
CTGAAGGCTCGCATCAGACCCGTTCCTGTTCGCCGCGCCAGCGGTCGAGATGTTCGGTAATGAAGCGCACGATGGCCTCCTGCTGTTCGCGGCCGTTGCCGGTGATCTCCATCGCTTCGCCGAAAGTGAAATGTATGGTTTTGGAGGGATCGATGGGACCGAATTCCTTCAGATACCTGCCGTTGCCCCATGCGTCGGTTTTCAGCGCGACGGGTACGACACGCACGCCGGCCTTTTTCGCGAGCTTCACGCCGAGCGTATTGAACTGCGCCGGATCAAAGTCCACCGTGCGCGTGGTCTGCGGGAAGAGTACGATGGAAATTCCTTCGGCGATTCGCTTCGCGCCTTCCTCCAGCACGGTCACCAGGTCCTGCCGGGGATTGTTGCGGCTGACCACGATGGGATCGCGGCTGCGCATGACATGGCCGAACACGGGGTATTCCATCAGGCTGGGTTTTATCACGAAGGTGCACGGGCGCACGGGATTGATCAGTCCGGGAAGTATCATCGTCTCGAGCGTGCTCATGTGATTGCCTGCGAATACCACCGGGCCGTCGAGCTGATTGATGTGCTCCATGCCCGTGATTTCAAAGCGGCAACCGCCGTGTTCGAGCGCGTTGAAAATGTCGAGACTGCTGTTGGCCCAGCGTCGGGAGTCGTACGCACCCCGCTTCGCGTAGTGCGCGCTGCTGAACACGATGTTGACCACGCGCAGGTACACGGCCAGGGTGCCGGGAAGAATCGACGTCTTTCTGTCCGCCGGCGTGATGTACGTCGGCTCTGCTGCGATTTTCGTATCGTGCGGTATCATGCGGAAAAATACGACCGTTCGGGCCGATTGTGCAATGTGTCGAACAGGGAACGCGGATAAAACGGATTGGACGGATCAGCACGAAAAAAAAACGGCCCCGCAGAGCGGGGCCAAATACGTTCCGCGCAGCGGAACAAATACGGCGAAGCCAAATACGTTCCCGCCTTCGGCGGGAACAGCTCCGCGCAGCGGAGCTACAGTACCGCCCACATGCCGTTGCGCTTGAGCACGTCGTGGGAGATGACCAGCTTCTGTATTTCGTTGGTGCCTTCGAAGATGCGGTTGATGCGGCTGTCGCGGTACATGCGTTCGATGGGGAGCTCACGCGAGTAGCCCATGCCGCCGTGTATCTGCACCGCCATGTCAACGACTTTGTCGAGTCCTTCGCTGCAGAGCAGCTTGACGGCCGCCGACTGCGTGGAGATTTTCTTGCCCGCGTCGTAGTCCGCCGCGGTGCGGTAGACGATGCTTTCCATGGCGTAGGTATAGGCCCACATTTCGGCGAGCATGAACTGTACGGCCTCGAAATTGGCGATGGGACTGTCGAACTGCTTGCGTTCCTTCGCGTAGCGGGCGGAGAGTTCGATCAGTTCCTTCGCCGCGCCGACACAGCAGGCACCGAGTCCGAGACGGCCTGCGTCCAGCGTTTTCATCGCGATCAGGAAGCCGCGTCCGTCCGAACCGATGAGGTTCTCACCCGGCACGCGCACGTCCTTGAACGTGATGGCGTTCGTGGCGCTGCCGCGTATGCCCATCTTCTTTTCCTTCGGTCCGGCCTGGTAACCTTCCCACGCGGTTTCCACCGCGAAGGCGGTGACGCCGCGTTCGGTGCGGGCGAAGACGGAGACCACGTCGGCGGTGCCGCCGTTGGTGATCCAGAGTTTTTCGCCGTTGAGAATCCAGTCATCGCCATCCTTGACCGCGCGCGTGCGCACGTTGAAGGAATCCGATCCCGCCGTGGCTTCGGTCAGACCGAAGGCGCCGAGATATTCACCAGAACAGAGTTTCGGCAGGTATTTCTGCTTGAGATCCTCGGTTCCGCCCAGGAAGATGGCGTTGGTGCCGATGGACATGTGGGCGCCGATCATGGTGGCAGTGGAGAGACAGCCGCGCGCCATTTCTTCCTGCGCGATGCAGTACCCGACCTCGCCGAAACCGCCGCCGCCGTACTCTTCCGGGAACACCGTTCCCATCAGTCCCACCTCGCCGATTTTCCGGACGAGGTCTTTTGGGATCTCCTCGTTTTCATCGATTTCGCCGGCGATGGGCTTCACTTCCTCGTTGACGAACTCGCGCACCATGTCGCGGAGCATGTTCTGTTCTTCGGTGAATTCGAAAAGGTTCATATGGTTGAGCCGATTGTGGGTGGGACAGGGTGTATGTATTGCGTCACGAGACGTCTGTGGGATCCCAGGAACTTTCGTTGAGCAGGTTGAGGTCGGCATACTGATACGGCGACTTCTGTCCGACGTAGCTGATCTTGCTTTCGCCACCGTCCACGCCGATGGTATTCCCGTTGATGAATTCGGTGCCGTCCTGCAGCAGGGCGATCATGGCATTGGCGACGTCCTGCGGCACGGTGGCGCGGGCGAAGGGATTTTTCGCCACGGCCGCGTACAGCATGTTGCGTGCGCCGGGAATCTTGCTCAGTGCAGGCGTGTCGGTCACACCGGCGAGCAGGGCGTTGACGGTGATGCCGCGGGGACCGAGTTCAATCGCCAGCTGGCGCACGTAGGACTCCAGTGCCGCCTTCGCCGCGGAAACGGCGCCGTAGAAGGGAAGATTCAGGTTCGCGCCGTCACTGGTCATCGCGAAAATGCGTGCGCCGCGTCCGAGTAGTCCCCGCCGCACGGTGTCCTGCGTCCAGTACACCAACGAATTGGCCATGACATCCAGCGTCATTTCCAGCTGGGCTTTCTTCATCATCTCGGACTCGTTGCGTCCGACGAGGGGACGCAGCGTGCCGAAGGCCAGCGAATGCATGAGCACCTTGATTTCCGCGCGGCCCTCGCGGTGGAATTCCTCCACGAAATTATCCAGCATGGCGCGCCGCCTGTGTTCGTCGGCCGCGTTCATGTTGTGGAATACCGCTTTCTGGCCGCTGCTCTCGATATCGGATATCAGCTGTTTGACCGCGGGCATCGTCGCCTGGCGGTCGAGGTGCACGCCGAGGATATGGTAGCCGTGTCGCGCCAGTTCTCTCGCCGCCGCCGCACCGAATCCCGAGGAAACCCCGAGTATCAATGCCCATTGTGTCGTTTTTCGTGTCATGATTCTATGCGGATATTAATTTTTAGCAGATCATAATCC
>JAVVFP010000447.1:0-3104 GCA_032250495.1 Bacteroidota bacterium
CGTGCATGGACATGCCTTGCGAGCGAGAGTCCCACTCCCGCGGCGACCCCTGCCTGGAGAAAATCGCGTCTCTTCATTCCTCTGCCTCCGCATCATGGTGGACGTTTGTGATAATGTCGTGATCAGGAGGACGTGGTGCAAGTGTTTCCACACCGATACTCTTTTTTAATTCCCCAGGCCTGTCCAGCCGAGGCCTGCCTGAAAATTTTGCAGCCTGTCCGTCGTTCACCGCCGCTCCCTCGTAAAGCAAATGCCGGTATTTCATTCTTTCGATCGATTGCATTTCGGTGGAGAAGACATTATCATCTGATCATCACCCGTTCCGCTTTCGCTGAAGGAAGGCAGTCGTTGCACAGATTCAGGATCTCCCATGAATTGTCTTCTCGTATATCCGCAACATCCGGATACGTTCTGGAGTTTTCGTCATGCGCTCAAATTCATCTCCAAGAAAACCAGCTTTCCGCCGCTCGGATTGCTCACGGTGGCCTCTCTGCTGCCGCCGGATTGGACGCCGCGCCTGATCGACATGAACGTACAGCCCCTTCGCGACGCCGATCTTTCCTGGGCTGATATCGTATTTCTCAGCGCGATGTCCATTCAGAGTGAGAGCGCGGACAGTGTGATCGCGCGATGCCGCTCCTTCGGTGTACGTATCGTGGCGGGTGGCCCCCATTTCACCAGCAGTGCAGACCTCTATGACGAGGTGGATCATCTCGTGCTCAATGAGGCAGAGCTGACGCTTCCACCTTTCCTGCGCGATTTCGAGGCGGGGCAGCCGCAGCATCTCTACACCAGTGATACATGGTCGGATCTTGAACGTACCCCGCTCCCGCGGTGGGAGCTGGTGCCGATGAAGCAGTATTCCTCGATGAATATCCAGTATTCCCGCGGCTGTCCGTTCGACTGTGATTTCTGTGATATCACCGTCCTGTACGGACACAAACCGCGCACGAAAAGCTGTGCCCAGGTCATCGGCGAACTGGATGCCCTCTATGACAGCGGGTGGCGCGGACCACTGTTCTTCGTCGACGATAATTTCATTGGCAACCGCCGGAAGCTGAAGGCGGAAGTCCTTCCCGCCATTACGGCGTGGATGGAGGCCCATCAGCACCCGTTTATTCTCAATACCGAGGCATCGATCAATCTCGCCGATGATCCCGAGCTGATGCGGCTGATGGTGGAGGCGGGCTTTGAAGCCGTGTTCATCGGCATTGAAACACCGAACGAGGACAGTCTCGTCGCCTGCGGGAAACATCAGAACCGGCACCGCGATCTCGTCGACAGCGTGCGAACCATTCAGCGGGCAGGACTCGAGGTGCAGGGAGGTTTCATTCTCGGCTTCGATGAAGATCCCCCAGTGATCTTTGATCGCCTCGAGAAATTCATCCAGGAATCGGCCATAGTGACCGCCATGGTCGGCCTGCTGAATGCACCGACCGGAACACGTCTGCACGCAAGGCTCAAGGCCGAAGGCAGGTTGCTGAAGAACTTCAGCGGAAGCAACACCGACATGAATTTCGTTCCACGCATGGACATGGATCACCTGTTGGAAGGATATCGCAACGTGCTGCAGACGATCTACTCTCCACGACACTACTATGCGCGTGTACGCCGGTTTTTGATCGAATTCAATCCGAAAAAGAAGGTGGTGCACATCAGTCCCCGCTACGTCATCGCACTGCTGCGCTCCATGGTGATGCTCGGCGTCATCGGCCGCGAACGCCTCCATTACTGGCGCCTGTTCTTCTGGTCACTGCTGCACAAACCGCAGCTGTTCTCGCTGGCGATTCTCTTCACCATCTACGGCTTTCACTTCCGCAGGATTTCGGCGGACGCTCTGTCCGCCTCCTGATGATACAGGTTCTCAACCTATCTCCGCATCGAGGGGGGTCGAGGGATTCAGCGTGCCATCCGGCACGCGAACGATGTAGTACCACGCGAACGAAGGAGCAGACACATGCATGTTATTCTCGGCGCCAACGGGGTTATAGGACGCGAGGTTTCGCGGACGCTCGGCCGGAACGGAAACCCGGTCCGCCAGGTCTCACGGAATCCGCGGAAGGTGAACGAGGCGGATGAGCTCGTCTCCGCAGACCTGATGGACGCGCAGGCGACGGCGGACGCCGTTGCAGGAAGTACGGTCGCCTATCTCACTGCGGGACTGCAGTACAAGGCAGCGGTGTGGGAGCAGCAGTGGCCGGTCATCATGCGCAATGTCATCGATGCCTGCGCACGGCACGGCACACGCCTCGTGTTCTTCGATAATGTCTATGCCTACGGCCTCGTCGACGGTCCCATGACGGAAGCGACACCGTATAATCCCTGCAGCAGGAAGGGTGAGGTGCGTGCCCGCATCGCACGCGATCTGCTCGAGGAAATGCGGGCCGGGAAGCTGCAGGCGATGATCGTGCGCGCGGCCGATTTCTACGGTCCGGGTGCCGTACTCAGCATCACGCATGCCATGGTCTTCGAACGTCTGCGCGGAGGGAAGACGCCGCAGTGGCCGGGGAGCGCGGACAAAGTGCATACGTTCACGTACACGCCGGACGCCGGAGCGGCGACCGCCCTGCTCGGGATGCAGGAAGATGCCTACGGCCAGACCTGGCATCTCCCGACCACGACCGAAGCGCTGACGGGACGGGATTTCGTGCAGCTCGCCTGCGATCTGGCGGAGCGGCCGATGAAGCTGCAGACCGCGCCACGGTGGATGCTGCGCCTGCTCGGTCTCTTCGTTCCCGTCCTTCGTGAAAACGACGAGATGATGTACCAGTTCGAGCACGACTACCGCTTCGACAGCCGCAAGTTCACCGCCGCCTTCGACATCGAACCCACGCCGTACCGCGAAGGGATCGCGCGAACGCTGGAGGACTGAGGGCGAATCCTCCAGCTCTCTCACCGGTGAGCATCGGAATGGAACACAACCTGCGCTCCCCGGACCGCGCGTACGCACCGGCGGCAGCACGCTGGTGCAGGTGTATTACATCCGCATCATCAGCGCGAGAGAAAAGTCCACCCCCGACATCGACCAGCCGAGATCGGAGCGAATGTCCCCGAGCGGCAGCGTGTAATGCAGCTCGGGCGAAAGCAGCAGCGCATCGCCGATG
>JAVVFP010000448.1:0-3089 GCA_032250495.1 Bacteroidota bacterium
CGCGGGAGCAGCGCCGCTGCCCGACGCGCTACGGGGAAATCACGGTCAAGGCCGTGGGCGCGGGCGCGCAGGCACTGCTCGTCCCTGAGCATGAAGAGTGCAGGCGCATTGCGCATGAGCACAATCTTCCGTTAATTCAGGTATACCGTGAGATTTCCCACGATCTCGCACAACATTGAGCGAGTCCAGATGAAGCGATTCCTGCACGTACTTTTTTTCCTCGTTTTCACGGCTGCCGCGCTGCCTGCGCAGGACGACCTGGTGCGTCCCTCGGAAGTACCGCAGGATTTGCGCGATGATATCATAGGCGAATATTTCGAGGATAATTTTTCTCTCGCCATACTCTGGGAGCATTACCGGACCGAGACGCTGATACTGCTCATCGTCGCCGTCGGCTTCATCGTCGGCGTGCGCAACTACGCGAAAAGCCTCGCGCGGCAGGAGCAGAGGATTTTCGACACCCTGCAGTCCAACGCCGTGATCATTTTCGACCGCGGGGCGGATCTGCAGATGATCAACAGGGCGGCCAAGCAGCTTCTCGGACTCGACGAGTACGTCTCGATGTCCGAGGACTACAAGTACTACCTGAAAAATGCACCGTCACCCGAAATCCTCGAGGTGTTCGAGGAACTGCAGAATTCCCGGCACGCGGTCGAACGGGAGGTCGTGTTCAATCACGGCAAAGTCATGCGCACGCTCATCGTCAAGGCCTACCCGCTGTATACCGAGAGCAAGCGGCATGACGGCTACATCATGATCATCGCCGACATCACCGAGGCGATTGAGAAGGACCGCCGCGTCAACTGGTCGGGTGTCGCACAGCATGTGGCGCACAAGGCCAAGACTCCGCTCTCGACCATCACGCTCACCGCGCAGCACCTGGAGATGGTTCTCAACGAGCGTGAGGACAGGGCAGGGGAGGAGACCTCGCGGTATATCGACCGCATCGTGGGCGAATCGCGCAAGCTCAACGAAATCGTGCACAACCTCACGCGTCTCGCCAACAAGGAACAGATGAACCTGCTGCCCAACGACGTCAACATCGTGCTGCAGAACATCGCCGACGAGTACCGTGCGAAAGTGACGCGCAACGTCGCGGTCATCACGCATTTCTACCGCAACATTCCCAAAGTCGGCATCGACATCGCGCATTTCCCCGAGGCGGTCGAAAACCTGCTCGACAATGCCGTCCGCGCCCTCGGTTCGCGCGACGGACGCATCATCATCGCCACGGCGCCCGGACAGTGGATCAACCGTCCGGGAGAGTACGTGGAAATAACCATACAGGACACCGGCGTGGGTATGGACGAAGAGGTAAAAAAGAGTATCTTTCGTCCGTTCTCCACGCACAGCAAGGGCGGAACGGGACTCGGTCTCGTCATTGTGCAGAAAATCATACAGGAACATCACGGCGAGATCACCTTCAATTCCTCTCCCGGACTCGGCACCACTTTCCAGATACGCTTACCGGTCACCAAATACTGACGAAATACCATGGATAAACCCCTCATTCTCATTGTCGACGACGAAGAAGATTTCTGCCAGACCGTGTCTGACATACTCGAGCATTCCGGTTATCGCACCGTCGTCAAACAGAATCCCGTAGAAGCGCTCGAACTGCTGCAGGTGCAGTCGGTCGACCTCGTGCTGCTCGATATCCTGATGCCGCAAATGGACGGCCGCCAGGTGCTGACAGAAATCGTGCAGTCACATCCCGAAATCCCCGTCATCATGATCACCGGACAGGCGTACAACGTGCCCGTCGCCATAGAGACGGCGAAAAAGGGATCCTTCTCCTTCCTCGCCAAGCCGATCGACCTGGTGCAGCTGAAGGAATCGGTGAAAATGGCCCTCGACAGCAAGCGTCCCAAGGTCATCTCCACCAGCATCGAAGAAGTGATGCGCGAAGTGGGCATCGTCAGCGCCAGCAAGTCCATCGAACAGATCATGGGCATGGCCGAGAAGGTCGCCAAGACCACGGTGTCCGTGCTCATCACCGGCGAAAGCGGCGTGGGCAAGGAAGTGCTCGCGAAGTCCATTCACAAGCTGAGCAACCGCCGGGAGAAGCCGTTTGTGAGCGTGGACTGCGGTACGCTGACGGAGACCATACTGGAATCAGAACTCTTCGGCCATGTCAAGGGCTCGTTCACCGGCGCACACACGGACAAGAAAGGACTGTTCGAAATCGCCGACGGCGGAACGATTTTCCTCGATGAAATCGGCAACACGACGGTCACCTTCCAGCAGAAACTGCTGCTCGTGCTCAATAACGGCAAGGTGCGCCGCGTGGGCGACACGCAGGAGAAGGACGTGGACGTACGCGTGATCAGCGCGACGAACAAGAACATCCCTGAACAGATCGATCGCGGCGAGTTCCGCGACGACCTGTATTTCCGTCTCAACAAGTTCGCCATACACATTCCGCCCCTGCGCGAACGCGTTGAGGACATCACCCCGCTCGTGCGTCACCTGCTCAGCAAGGCCTGCAAGGAACACAGCCTGCAGAACCACTTTTTCTCCCCGGCGGCGCTCGAGCTGCTGATGAAGCAGGAATGGCGCGGCAATGTGCGCGAACTCGACAGCGTGGTCACCAAGCTGGCGATTTTCGCCGAGGCGGAGGAAATCGACGTCCACACCGTCGCGCATGCACTGAAGGCGGAAATCCAGGGTCAGCGATCCTATCAGATCGACAACCGTCCCTTGATGGAGCAGGTGGAGGATTTCGAGAAGAAGCTCATCATCGAGGCGCTGCGCGCCAACGGCGGCAATCAGACGCGCGCCGCCGAGCAGCTCGGCGTTGAACGCACGAACTTCGTGAAAAAGATGCGCAAGCACGCCCTGCACAAAGAGGACTTCGCCTGACCGAACAGGGACGGGCAGACGAATTTTCCGTTTCCGTCCCTTGCATTTTTTCCTTCGCGAAGCTATATTTGTATTCACCTCGACACATTGAGGTGGATTTGCGGGAATAGCTCAGTTGGTAGAGCGCAACCTTGCCAAGGTTGATGTCGCGAGTTCGAGTCTCGTTTCCCGCTCGATAGAAACCCGGAATCATGTTTGGTTCCGGGTTTTTCTTTTCGTGGAGACGG
>JAVVFP010000449.1:0-3086 GCA_032250495.1 Bacteroidota bacterium
CGCCACTCCATTCGCAGCATCGATCGATTCGAATCCCTGCTCGGCGTGCAGTTCGACCCTGCGGAGCGGGCAGAGCTGCAGAAGACGCTCGACACATTCCCGCTTTCCCTCACACCGTATTACCTCTCCCTGATCAACGCGGCGGATTACCGCAACGACCCCGTGTTCAAACAGTCCTTTCCATCCCCGTCGGAGCTGATCATCAGCGACTACGACATGGCGGACCCGCTCGCGGAGGACAGCGACAGTCCCGTCCCGGGCATCACGCACCGTTACCCGGACCGCGTGCTCTTCCACGTCAGCAATGTCTGCTCGATGTACTGCCGCCATTGCACGCGCAAGCGCAAGGTGGGCGACATGGACCGCATCCCCGTACGCGACGAGGTCAGACAGGGTATCGCCTATATCCGTGCGCATCCCGAGGTGCGTGACGTCCTGCTTTCCGGCGGGGATCCCTTCATGCTTACCGACGAGTACCTGGACTGGATTCTCACCGAAGTCCGCTCCATTCCGCATGTCGAAGTGATCCGCATTGGGACGCGCATGCCTGTCGTGCTTCCCTACCGCGTGACCGACAAGCTTGTGAACATGCTCCGCAAGCATCACCCGGTGTGGGTCAACACGCATTTCAACCACCCCGTGGAAATCACCACATCGTCGAAAGAGGCCCTCCGGAAACTGGCGGATGCCGGTATTCCTCTCGGCAACCAGAGCGTACTGCTCGCCGGTGTCAACGACTGTCCCCGCATCATGAAAACACTGGTCCATAAACTCGTGCAGAACCGTGTGCGCCCCTACTACCTCTATCAATGCGACCTTTCCGAGGGACTTTCCCACTTTCGTACCCCGGTGGGCAAGGGCATCGAGATCATCGAAAGTCTCATCGGCCACACCAGCGGCTTCTCGGTCCCGACCTACGTCATCGACGCCCCGGGTGGAGGTGGAAAAATCCCCGTCATGCCCAACTACCTGATATCCTGGTCCACGAACAAAGTGGTGCTACGCAATTACGAGGGTGTCATCACCACGTACAAGGAGCCCGACTCCTACGAACCGGTGTTCTGTGACCGCGACTGCGCGCGTTGCGACCTGCATCTGAAAGTCGAATCCGCGGAGGACGAGTACCGGAGTGTGGGCATCGCCGAACTCCTGGCCAATCAGGACGAGGTGATATCCCTCGTCCCGGATTCCAACGAGCGGATGAACAGGCGCAACAACGGGGACGGAGAGGTCGCATCCTGATGCATGCCGTCGATTACGGGATTATCACGCTGTACATGCTGGCCGTGCTGGCGGTCGGACTCCATTTCCTCCGCCGCAACGAGAACCGGGACGATTACTACGTGGGCGGTCGCTCGATGACCGCGGGACATCTCGGACTCTCCATCGCGGCCACCGATGTGGGAGGCGGTTTTTCCATCGGACTCGGGGGACTCGGCTTCGTCATGGGCATGTCCGCCAGCTGGCTGCTGTTCACCGGCCTGGTCGGCGCATGGCTCGCGGCAGTGCTGATCATTCCGCGTGTGAAGAAATTCGACGCGCATGAAAAACTGCTCACCTACCCGGACCTGCTGCGACGCAGTTTCGGCGGACGCGTCGCCATGGTGGCCGCCATCATTTCCGGCATCGGGTATCTCGGATTCACCGGCGGGCAGATCCTCGCCGGCGCCAAACTCGCCGCCTCCACCATCGTCCCTGAACAGCCGTTCGGCATGGACGGCATGTTTTTCTCTCTCCTGCTGATGGCGGGCGTCATGTTCCTCTATACAGCCGCCGGCGGCATCAAGGCCGTGATCTACACCGATACCGTGCAATGGATCATCCTGCTCGGCGGACTGCTCTTCCTCGGCGTCCCTTTCGCCATCATGGATCTCGGCGGCTTCGCGGAGATCGAGCGGCAACTCCCTGATCGTTTCTTCGCCTTCGATAACGTTTCCGCCGTGCAACTGCTCAACTGGTTCATCACCATCATCCCCATCTGGTTCGTCGGCATGACGCTCTATCAGCGACTGTACGCGGCGCGTGACGAGCGGGAGGCGCGAAGGGCCTGGTATTTCGCCGGAATACTCGAATACCCGGTGATCGCCTTTCTCGGCGCCTTCCTCGGCATGGTATCACGCGTATACTTCCCGGAAGCGGAGCCCGAGACGGGGCTGCCGATGCTGTTGAAAAGCACCCTCCCCATCGGGGCTACGGGCCTGGTCATCGCGTCCTATTTCTCCGCCATCATGTCCACGGCGGACAGTTGCCTTATCGCTTCCTCCGGAAATTTCGTCAACGATATCATCGAACGGCTCAAACCGGATATTCCCCATCAAAAAATGATGTGGATTTCCCGCGGCGTGACGCTGCTGATCGGCATCATCACATTCATCATCGCCGCATCGTTCGAAACGGTGCTCGAACTGATCCTGCACGCCTACGCATTCATGGTTTCCGGACTGTTCGTCCCTACGCTCGCGGCGCTGTTCAACGTACCCTCCAGCCGTCATGCCGCCATGGCGTCGATGGTGCTGGGCGGCAGTACCACCCTGATCCTGCTGCTGACCGGCGTCGAACTCCCGGGCGGCGTGGTGCCCACTGCGCTGGGATTGCTCGTGTCCGCCGCAACCTTCCTGCTGATCAACCGCCTCGACCGGAAAAACCACAGCACGACGGCGTGAACACCTTCTCCAGGTGCCGGATCTGTTTTCCTGTGCCCGATCTTTCTTATCTTTATCCCGCAAGCAACTGACCGAACATTTTCCCGGATCCAATGCAATGCGCACTGTCAATTCCCCTTTCGACACGATCGAGAAACTTCGCAACTCGGTCATCCAGCACGGTCCGAGCAGCGACCGCATCTACCTGATGAAACTCAAGGAGGAGGACTACCCGGAAATCATTCCCGAACTGGTACGGCTTGCGGAGGGGAACAGGTACGGGAAGATTTTCGCGAAGGTTCCGTCACGCGTGGCGGACGGCTTCCTCCGCGAGGGATTCGACAGGGAGGCCGTGGTGCCCGGCTTCTACGCGGGCGAGGACGATGCCATCTTCCTCGGGCGCTATATCAAGCCCGGCCGCAGGGAGATCACCCCTGAGCTGCG
>JAVVFP010000450.1:0-3083 GCA_032250495.1 Bacteroidota bacterium
TGAGATTGACTTTGGGCAGGGGGCATCCTACATTTGTACTGCCTCCTTGATAGTGTGATAGTAAGCCGGGGCATGGTCTTTTGGGACATGCCCCGGCTTCATTACACGGCATCTCAATCAGAGAATTCTTGCCCATGAGCCTGAAACGCATTCTCCCCCTGATGATCGTGCTGCTGCTGACAGGCTGCAGCGACGACGAATCCACCCTCGATCCAGCTCTCAATGACACGCCTATCGTCTTCACCGGCCTGGAATTATCCGAATTCCTTGTCGATACGGATACGTTGGACGTGAAGGCCGGGCAGGACAAATCGCCGGACGATCCGGTCACCATTCCGTTGCGCGTGTTCGTGCAGGTGCAGCGTCCTTCCGCCGTGGCCGGGGACGTGCGTCTCCGCTGCACGGTGCGTCAGGACGGTGCGCGCACGCCGGTGGCGGAGAGCAGCATCGACGTGGTCGCGGAGGGACAGCAACGTTTTGATTTCGACATCGAACTCAGTCGCGGGGACGTCGGGGATTACCGCGTGGAGGTCACCGGTGAGGATGCCTCGGGGACGGTGTCCGCACGGGCATTCGCGACGCTGCGTGTGGTCTACGGTTCCAGGCCACCGGAGCTGCTGGAGCTGAACGCGCCGGATTCGGTGCGGCTGCAGGCGCAGGCCATCACCTTCGACATGAGTGTCCTCGTCAACGACGACAGCGGTCCCGCGGACATCAAACAGGTGTTTTTCAACAGTTTCCTGCCAGACAGGACGCCATCGACAGGCAATCCCTTCATCCTGCGCGACCAAGGGGTCGCTTCGCAGGGCGACATGGTGGCCGGGGACGGCTGGTATTCCATCCGCGTACAGGTACCGCCTGGCGCGCAGAAGGGAGAGTACGAGTTCCAGTTCCGCGCCGTGGACTTTTCGAACGCCACGTCCAACGTTCTCATTCACAAGCTGATCATTTACTGATGCACGCAGGATTTATCAAAAAGGGAAGTATCTTCGGCGCGTTGCTCGTGCTGTGCTGCGTTTTCGCCGCAGGAGCCCAGCAGCGTCCGGGTGCATTTTCCATGCAGCGGGCCGCCGCCGGGGAGGACGATCGTCCCCTCAGCAATTCCTCGGTCGACTTCCTTGTCCGCGGCGACACCCTCTGGGTGGCCGGCGGGAAGGGAATAGACGTTACCGTGGACGGTGGCAGGAGCTGGACGCATTTCGGTGCCGAAGCCCCGTTCGACTACGAGGACATCGCGGCACTGGAAGCCTACGGCACCACCTTCTGGGCATCCCTCGCCGGGTCCGAGGAAAGCGACCAGGGCGCCCTGCCGAAGGGACTCGGACTCGTGCGTTCCACCGACAACGGGCAGACGTGGACGCGCATCGATCAGCCGATGGAGTCCGCGGACATGTCCGTTTACGACATCGCCTACGGGACGAACACCATACGGGCGCTCGCCGTGACCACGGCCATCAACAATATCACCTATGACGTCGCGGTGACGAGCCGGGCGGTGTTCACGGCCAGCTTCGCCGGCGGACTGCGGAAATCCACCGACGGGGGCGCGAGCTTCGCACCCGTCGTCCTGCCCCCGGATTTCCTCGACGGTATTTCTCCCGACGACACGCTCGATTTCGAACTGTCCCCGGTCAGCCGACCGGATCTCGGACTGCGCGAAAGCCTCAACCACCGCGTCTTCTCCGTCCACGCCATCAGCGACGATTCCATACTGGTCGGCACCGCGGGCGGCGTCAACCTCTCCACTGACGGCGGGGTATCATGGCGGAAATTTTCCTTCAATAACCAGCTGCAGCCGATTTCCGGCAACTTCGTGGTCGCGCTGGGTGACAACATGATCGGCGGCATGCATTACATCTGGGCCTCGACCATCAACGCACTCAATCCGATAGAATTCCGTGCCGTCAGCTACAGCACGGATATGGGGGAGACCTGGAGCACCACGCTGCGGGGCGAGTTCACGCACAATTTCGGTTTCGACGGATCCGTCGTCTACGCCCCCACGAACTCCGGCGTGTACCGCAGTGATGACGGCGGCAGAAGCTGGATCGGCTTTTCCCACTTCGTCGACAGCCGCAGCAGGCAGGTCGCTTCCGAAGAGCGCTGTTTCGCGGTCGCAGCGGTGGGCGACGAAATATGGGTCGCCAACGGCGACGGACTGATGAAGACCACCGACAGCGAAAGCTCCTTCTTCGGAACGGAATGGACCATACTGCGGGCCGCACAGGCACTTGAAAGCGCGGAAGAGGTCTACGCCTATCCCAATCCCTTCGCGCCCGACGACGAGGTATGCCGCGTGCACTTCCGCACTGAAAGCGGCAGCGTTTCGATCCGCATCTACGACTTCGCCATGATGCCCGTACGCACGCTGCTGCGCAACGCCATGCGCAGCACCGGCATCGAGCATGACGAGGTCTGGGACGGGAAGAACGACAGCGGCAACCGCGTCGCCAACGGGGTCTATTACATCGAAGTCGACAACGGTTCCGGTGACCCGCACTGGACCAAGGTGATCGTATTGCAATGAGAGAGAAGCGCAACATGCAGTTATCATCATACGCACGGCGCAGCGCCGGATACGCACGGCACAGCGCCGGCACAGTCCTCTTGCTCGCATTGCTGCTGGCCGGACCCGGGCTGCTGCTGCCCGGACGCGCGCAGGCGCAGAACGGCACTGCGGGCGCATTTACCCGCATGGGCTTCGGGGCACGCGGACAGGGGATGGGCAACGCGCTGTCGACAGTAAGCGGTGGAACGATTTCCACGTACTACAATCCCGCGCTGAGCGCCTTCCAGGAAGGACATGCCTTTCATGGCAGTTACGGTTTCCTCGCGCTCGACCGCGCCTTCAACCAGGTCAGCTACACCACGACAATACGCATCTACAACGACGAGGCCAGGATTTACGCCGAAGAACCGGGCGTGCAGTCGATCTCCGGCGTCGCCGTCACCTGGATCAACGCCGGGGACGCGGACATACAGGGCTATGACAGCGACGGGTTCAAGACGGAAATGCTCAGCGTGTTCGAGAACCAGTTCGCAGTCAATTTCGGCACGCGTTTCTCGGACCGCCTGGCCGTGGG
>JAVVFP010000452.1:0-3071 GCA_032250495.1 Bacteroidota bacterium
GCCGCCTCCTCCAGCATGTCGTCACCGCCGCCTGTCGACGAGGATGGCACGGCTATTTCCGGCAGGAGAATACGGTACAAATCGTGTGCGCTGACCTGCAGTGCGCGGCGCGCATACATGACGTCATACGGATCCGGCGTCTCGTAATCGGTGATCTGCAATATGCCTTCGTCCACGGCGGCCAGCGTGACATACACGTTGCGCTGCGGCGCGGTTTTGATGGTGATGGTCTGCGTGCTGCCGGGTTTTACTTTTTCCGCGGCTTCGATGCGCACGGGCAGCCGGTTTTCCTTTCTCTCGACCGTCATCGATGCGAAACCGTGTCCGACGAGAAAGGGCGTTTCCCTGTCGCCGCTGTGCGGCCGGAACAGCGTCGCGGTCACGAAGGCGTTGGGAAGATACTCGCCGCGTACCGGGAGCTTCAGCTCCACAGAGCGCTTCTCCACGTCGAGGTACTGGTGATGAAACACCCCGTTGCGTTCAACGGTGACGAGGAGGCGCCCCGCGAAGGGACACATGAAGAGCACCTTTGCCGTTTCACCCGGACGATACCGTTCCTTGTCGAAAACGATGTCGATGCGGCCCTCCCTGTCCACTTCGAAGGAGGAAGCCGTCGATGTCGCCCAGCCATAGGCGTAGAAGGAGGTTTGCTGATACGCACTGCTGCCCGCGCGCCCGACGCGCAGTTCGTATTTGCCGGAGCGGTTTACCGTGACACTGTACGGGGTTTCGTCCCGCAGCCTGAGGCGCTTTTCCCAGACCGGCACCTCTTTCTCCTCGGACGCATAATAATAGCGGTTGCCGTTGTCTTTCTTCAGGACGGTCTGCCATTCCAGCCGCACCAGGCGCACATCGACGGGCAGGTCCTTCACGGCGCGGTCCCTGCGGTCGACTGCGACGAGACGGAAATCGATCGCCTTGTTGACCCCGAAATATGTCCCGGGCGAGCGTATCCCGATATAGGTGTCGTTGACATGAACGGTGAAGGTCTGCAGACGGTTGACCGTACGTCCGGTGAGATCGAATACGCTGACGTACATCGAACCCTCGAGGATGCCGCCGGCACGAATGTCCGCAGGGACCGTATAGCGGAGTTCCGCCTCCCCCGTCGCATCGAGCGTGCCGTCCATCGTCACATTGTCGATGCGTGAATCGCGCACCGAGCTGAGCGAGAAGTCGTACGCCGGGAAGCGCTCGCTCCTGTACGGCCGGTGACGCAGCTGCACATCCGCTTCGTAACGCAGGTTCGACGCCTCCGCCCCGAAGAGGTATTCCGCGTCCACATGCACCTGCACATCGTCTCCCGGACTGTACGTCCGTTCGTCGGAACGGAGTTGGACGCGAATCTTGTCCGGGGCGAACTCCTCGACCCGGAGCGTCGAACTCCCGATGAGCCTGTCTCCGCCGGTGTAGAGTTCGAGCCGGTACAGTCCGGTCAGGGCGTAATCGGGGATGTCGATCTCCTGTTCGAAGGATCCCTCGCGGTTCAGTACGAGCCTGAACTCGCGGAAACTGCGTCCACGGGGAGAGAGCACCTTCAGTATCACGGGGATGTCGGAGCGCACCTGCAAGTCCTCGGAACGGACGATGGCGGAGACATGCGCCGTTTCTCCCGGACGGTAGAGGTCTCGTTCTGCGTACATGAATGCAATCATGTCCCGCGCCGGCTGCACCAGTCCCCCCACGTCAAAGCGCGAGGTCTCCACGCGCGTCTCCTCGAGATCGAGGTAATTGAAATCCTCGCCGTGCACCGCGGTAACGATGCGTGGCGTGAAGCCATCCGATCGCGCGCGGACATCGTTGAACACCGCGACACCGGAATGATCACTTCGTCCCTCGAGCAGCGTCTGGTTGTTGTCCGACACGACGGTCAGGTCGACGCCCTCGACGGGCAGTCCGCTGCTGATGGAATTGACGAAGACGGTGACCTGGTCCTCACCCATGCGCGCGATGAGCGCGAGGTCGCTGAGCGCGATGATTTTCGAATCCTGTATCCACCTGCTCTCGCTGCTGCTCACGCGCAGCACGTAGACGCCCCGGTGACGGGATTCGAGCACGCGATCGAGATTGATGACATGGCGTCCCAGCCAGTTGCGCCCGGCGTCGAGTTGGACGGTTTCCCTGTAGAGCTCCCTCCCGAAATCGCCCACGTAGTAGTTGGGATTGTAGCCGTAGTCGTAATCGAACCAGCGGTGCTGGTTGAGAAAATGAAGAACGTTGTTTGCAAATACCTCCTGCACCTCGATCTCTATCTCGTCGATGTTCACCGCGCGGACCTCCACGTTCTGCTCCCCGCCCCGCATCAGATAGCGGCCCCGCCGGTCGGAGAAGTGAATCGCCGGTGCGACATCCACGAAGGAGACCTGCTGGCGATACTCCTGTTCGAGCACTCCACCGAAGAGTCCGGGCAGTCCCTTGTCGATGACCAGTTCCACGGTCTGCGCGTTCTCGAACGCACCCTCGATGCGAAACATGTTGTCGCTGACGAAAAACGAGAGACCGGGAGCGGGTTCGACGTGGACATGGGCTCGCAGCGCCTCTTCGTCGACCATCTGCGTCGTCGCGACCTCGATCCAGCCGCTGCTTCCGTCATATCCCGAGGCGACACCCGTGACGGCCAGCTGGGTGATGGGAGGAAGCACGGTTTCGAACTCCCGCGTTTCCTTCAGCGCCTCCCTGCCGATGATCGACTGCAGTCCCTCGCGCAGCACGACGGTGATGTGCTGCGGCTGGTCCTGCTGCTGCACGGTGCCGATGGAGACGGCGATGACCTCCGACGGCTGCTCGGAAACAATCTGTATGTCCGCCAGCGTCTCCCCGTCGCGACGCACCTCGAGAAAGTCGCGCAGCTGATCGGGCTGTACCGGGTAGTTGAAATGCAGGTTGGCCTGTATGCTGACCGTGTAATACTCGTGTGGAACATGTGTCCAGAACACCTCCGCCTTCACGGCGTCGAATTGCGGCGTACGGAAGTCAATGGAAGCGAAATCGGGGTCGAACCCGCTGTCGAACAGCACCAGCGAGGAGATTTCCGCCTCGTATTCCTGCATGGGCTGAAGGGGGACGTCCGG
>JAVVFP010000451.1:0-3071 GCA_032250495.1 Bacteroidota bacterium
CCGAGGGACACCACGCCGAGTCCTTCGCGTTCGGCGACGTCGAAGGCGCGGACGATTTTCTTCGCGCGGGTGATTTCCGCTTCCGTGGGCGCGAATCCCTCGTGCACCACGGGAATCTGTCGCGGATGGATGCAGCCCTTGCCGTCGAAGCCGAGGGCCTTGGCCTCGCGGACGCTCGTGAGCAGTCCCTCCATGTCCGTCACGTCGCTGAACACCGTGTCGATGGCCTGCACGCCGGCGGCGCGCGCCGCGTTGAGCACCGCCCCGCGCATCCAGAGACTCTCCTTCCCTTCCAGCGTGCGCTCCGCCCCGATGTCGGCCGTGTAATCCTCGAGTCCGATGGCCAGCGCCACCACGGCGCCGCAGGCGGAGGCGATGTCATAGGCATACACCGCCCCCTTCGCGCTCTCTATGATCGGCATGAGGAAAACCTCCGGCGCATCGTCGCCTGTGAGGGAGCGGATGTGGGCGTCCACCGCGCGGACCTGCTCAGCCGTTTCGACCTTGGGAATGAGAATCAGGTCTGGCCGCTGGGGAATGACGGCATCGAGGTCCTCGAGTCCGAGCGGCAGCTGGTTGATGCGCACCATGCGTTCGGCGCCCATGAAATCCAGCGCGCGGAGCGCATTGCGCACGAGAATGCGCGCGGCGTCCTTCTCCACCGGCGCGACGCTGTCCTCGAGATCGAGGATGAGTCCGTCGGCACCGTGCACGCCGGCATTGATCGCGAGTTTCGGGTCGTTGCCCGGCAGGTACAGCCGCGAGCGCCGGAAGCGGTCCCGCCGCGAGGCCGGCACTTCCTCCGTCCACGCTGGCGGCAGCCAGGGCGTGGCCGCGCCGCGCAGGCGGCGCACGGCGGTTTCCAGGCGCGCCGCGACGGTATAGGGCAGCGCCCCACTGTCCTCGACCGCGACGTCGACGTCCGTGAGATCAAAATGCGCGCAGAGCTCCTCGAGCAGCGCGCGGTTCGCGCGGCCGTAAAGCACTTCGACCTTGCTCTGCATGGTAATGCGCAGGCCGTCTCCGCCGGCTTCGGTGATGCGCACCAGGCAGTCGGAGCGCACTCCCTTTCCCGCGCGTCCTGCTTCCGCTGAATTCATGTGTTTTCCCTGGCCGTGATACGAAAATCAGACACTTTCGCCACCCCTCCCCTCGCCGCCTGCAATATAATCATCGCGCCCGACAACCTCCCGCTCCGGGGCGACGAAAGCGCCACGAACACGAAACTTTTCGCCGCGGTGCCATGTTGTTGGTGGTGGAATTTCATCAGACGAACAGAGAAGCCTATGCCCATGGAAGCAGTCGCCGCGCCACTCTCCTTCGATGCCATCGAGGAAAAAGATCTGGTCGCGTTTCACCGGCAGCGTGAAAAAATCCTCACGGCCTTCATCGACCGCATCGCCGTCGCGCCCGCCTTCGCCGAAGTCGCCGCGGACGCGGAAAAAACGCGTATCGCGCAGGAAAGCGGAAAGATCTTCATAGAGAATTTCCATGCGACCGCGAAGTATCGTCTGCCCGCCGCGATCGTGGAATACCTCGACTGGCTGCGGGGCTACTTGGCGAGCAGGGATTTCCCCGCGAACTTCATTCCCGCCATGTTCGCCGCCATACGGCATGCGACGCACGCTTTTCTCGAGGACAGTAGCAGCGACGACATCGCGGGCGCACTCATGGAGCTCGAACACCGCGAAAAAGACCTCGCCGAAGGGAAAACAGCATGACAGCACAGCCGCAGCTCGACACCTTCATCGCTGCCCTTGAAGAGGGCGACCGTCGCCGCTGTTTCAATCTGGTGCGCGAATGGGAACAGCAAAAGCTTCCCAGCGACGTCCTCTATAACGACATTCTCATTCCTGCGCTCGTGCATATCGGTTCCTCATGGGAGCAGAATCGCCAGGGCATCGTCGAGGAGCATGTCGCCACGCAGATCATCAAGTCCATCGTCGCCTACAGGGCGGCGAATACCGAAACGCGCGAAACGAACGGCAAAAGCGTTATGGTCGGCTGCGTGCCCGACGAGCAGCACGACCTCGCGTCCATGCTCATCGCCAACATGCTCGAAGAGCATGGCTGGCGCGTGACGCATTACGGCGCCTCGGTGCCGCAGCCGGATCTCGTGGCCTCCGCGAAGCGGCTGCAGCCGGATCTGGTCTGTCTCACCATGAAATCCATCGGCTGCCTCGAATCCACCCTGCAGCTGCTCACCGAACTGCGCAGCGTCTTGCCGGACACCAAAATCATGATCGGCGGCAACCACATGCCCTCGGTCCGCGCCATACTCGCCGAGCATGCCGACGCGGTGGCGGACAGCTTCCGCGACGGCGTGGAAAAAGCGGAAGCCCTCACCGGCGGCTGAGTCCCTCAATCCCCTGTTTATACAGCGTCCCGGCCCGCAGAGCGGACCGGGACGTTTTCGTTTCACAACGCGGCGGAATCAGAGTTTCGCGATGATGGCGTCGGTGACCTGCTGCGTGGTGGCGGCGCCCAGCTCGATGACCTTCGGTCCGCCGGGGAGTTTCATCATGTCGTAGGTGCGCACGCTGCCCTCGGCGATGACGGCGGAGATGGCGGCGCGGATGCGCGCGGCTTTCTCGGTCTCGGCGATGTGGTCGAGCATCATGCATGCGCTGAGCACCATGGCGATGGGATTGACGATGGAGGGCTCGAGCGTCTCGTATTTCGGGGCGCTGCCGTGCGTGGGCTCGAACACGGCGACGTCCTTGCCGACGTTCGCGCTGCAGGCGAAACCGAGTCCGCCCACCAGTCCTGCGAAGCCGTCGGAAACGATGTCGCCGAACATGTTGCCCGCGACGATGACGCCGTAATCCTCGGGATTCTTGGTCAGCCACATCATCTGTGCGTCGATGTTGGTCGACCACAGCTGAATGTCGGGGAAGCGCTTCGCCACTTCCGCGGCCTCGGCTTCCATCATGCCGGAGGTCTCACGGATGACGTTGGGCTTCTCGCAGACGGTGACGGATTTGTATCCGTGCTTTGCGGCGTATTCGAAGGCGGCGTGGATGTCGAGATCGAGGCCCGGTGTGGAATACGGGCGAGGGATCCGGCCTCGT
>JAVVFP010000453.1:0-3069 GCA_032250495.1 Bacteroidota bacterium
CCCGCTTGCGGGGGAATGCGCAGCGCGCGCCGCCATCCCAGGTAGACAAGGACGAAGCCGAGCGAGGTGATCACGGCACAGAGTATGAACAACACCTGCAGCGCAACCGTGATCATGCCGGGCCTCCGTCTGCCGCATCACCTGCTGCCGCATCACCTGCTGCCGCAGCCTCGTCAAGCGCCACCGTGAGGAGTCGGCGCAGGAGGTTGGGATCGGCCGCGCCGCCGCTTCTGCGCATCACCTGTCCCATGAAGAAAGCGAACAGCTTCTGTTTCCCGCCGAGATACTCACGCAGTTGCGCCGGATGCGCCCGCAGCACGTCGTCAATCATCGCGCGTAGCGCCGCGTCGTCACGCAGCTGCCGCAGTCCCATCGCGTCGACGATCTCTTCCACCGGCGCGGGATTGTCATGCAGGACGGGAAGGATTTCCTTCGCCGCGGAGGTGCTCACCACGCCGTCGCGCACGCAGCGGAGCAGTTCGACCAGCCGCGCCGCCGTGATGCCGGGTTGCGGTCGACGATGCGCGTGCATCTCGCGCAGTATTTCCCCCGAAATCCAGTTTGCCGCTTCCTGTGCCGCTGCCTCCTCACCACCGAGCAGATGCAGGACGTCCTCGAAATAATCCGCCATGCCGCGTTCGGCGGTAAGCAGGGCGCTGTCCTCGGCCGAGAGTCCGCAGGTACTGACGAAGCGTTTCCTCCGTTGCCAGGGCAGTTCCGGCAGCGCGCGATCCGCGTCGGCGATCATTTCCCCGGTGACGATCACCGGCGGCAGATCGGGTTCGGGGAGGTAATGGTACTCGGTGGCGCTTTCCTTCCCACGCATCGGCCGCGTCTCGCGGACGTCGTCGTCCCAGAGCAGCGTGCCTGTTTCGATCGGCGTTCCCTCCATCGCGCAGCTTCGCTGCCTGGCTTCCTCCCAGGCCAGGGCACGCTCGACGCCGCGGAAGGAATTGAGGTTTTTGATTTCACTGCGCGCTCCCGCGCTGCCGTCCTCGCGCTGCAGGGAGATATTCGCATCGCATCGCAGCGAGCCCCGCTCCATGTCGCCGTCACAGAGGTCGAGCCAGCGCAGCAGCTGGCGCATCGCGCGCATGAAGGCTGCGGCGTCCGCGGGACGCGAAAAATCCGGGGCGGTGACGATTTCCAGCAGGGGCACGCCCGCACGATTGTAATCCACCAGCGTCGCCTCCGCAGTATGCTTCATCCGCGCGGCGTCCTCTTCCATGTGAATGCGCGTGATGCGCACCGCGGTGTCGCGACCGTCGGCGTCGACGTAGGGAAGCGTGCCGTCCTCGCAGATCGGATCACGGTGCTGCGTGATCTGGTAGCCCTTGACCAGGTCGGGATAGAAGTAATGCTTGCGGGAGAAGGTGGTTTGCGGACGAATACGGCAGCCCGTCGCACGGCCCAGCAGCACCGTCGCACGGGGCATGGCGGCGTTGAGCACCGGCAGCGCCCCGGGGTGGCCGAGGCAGACGGGACAGGTACGCGTGTTCGGTTCGCCACCTTCCTCGGCGCTGCAGCCGCAGAACGCCTTGCTGCGCGTACGCAGCTGCGCGTGTATCTCAAGTCCTATGACGGTGCGCATGCTCATGTGCTGCCTCGCATCGTGCGCACGGCGCGGGCAACGGGACGCCACAGCCAGCCGTTGGCGACGAGGCGTCCGATGAACAGAGCGATGGCGGCGGCCACGGCGCCGACCAGGTCGAACACGGCGATACCGATGATGAGCATAAGTATGATGGTGCCGACTTCCAGGCCCGTGGCGAGGGTGATGGGACCGGTGCGCTTGGCGCTGACCAGCGTCGCGCGCTGATAGGAAAGCAGCACCGATGCGCCGGGAATGAGGACGAGCAACTGCACGGGCAGCAGGGCGAAATCCGCCAGGTCGCGCGTCAGTCCCGAGAGAATGACGAACCAGAACTCCGCCAGCGGCGTGTAGGCAATCAGCGCCAGTCCGATCACGGCCGCGGCGCCGAGTCCCGCCGCGAAATTCCGCACTGGCACATATCCCCGGAAGTCCTTCCCGTATTTCGCGATAGCCACTTCCTGGTAGGAGAGGCCGAAGCTGCGGAAGATGAAAACAAGCGAGTTGATCACGGGCATCACGGCGAGGGATTCGAGGGCCATGCGCGACTGTCCGAGAAAGAATGTAATCATCGGGTGTACGCCGAGAGCCAGCAGCGACGTGAGGGCGAGGGGATAGTAAAAGTGAAAAATCGAGGAAAAACTCATTCCCTCGTCCGAGAGATCCGCGTTCGCCAGGTGCTGATGTATGGTGGCATGTGCCATGACGCGGCTGGCGACGGCTTCGAGCGTGACGCCGACCGAAAGCGAGATCGCGCCGACGGCGACGCCGGGAATGTCCGTCATCAGGTACAGCAGCAGCGCGCTGCCGGCCATGCCCGCGAGACGAATCACCGTGCCGTAGGCCACGCGGCGCGTCAGGTCGTTGCGTATCAGCAGTCCCTGGTAAAATCGCCGGAAGCCGATGGCTCCGGGCCATGGCAGCAGCAGGGCCGTGCCGAGGTGCGTAAGCCGCGCGACCTCCGGGGGGAGGCCGATCAGTCCCTCCGCCAGGAGCGGGAACACCGGCGGCAGGATGAGCACGATCATCACCAGCGTGATGCCGCCGTTGAGCAGCATGGTGAAGTTGCGCAGCTTCAGGTACGACGTGCGATTGCTGACCAGGGCGGTGGAGGCGCTCATCATCATGATGATGGGTGCTTCGACGATGAGCGCGAAGGAGAAGGCAACGCCGTAGGCCGCGAGATTGAATTTCGGTTCGGCCAGGCGCGCGATGACGGCGGCGAGAAACGGTCCTTCGACGGACATCATCAGCCAGGTCGCCATCAGCGGCAGCCAGAAGATCAATATCCCCCGGTACGTCGGTATGGACTCCTTTCGCGGCATCAACGCAATAAATCTGTTTCCCCCCGCAGATGCAACCTGCGCAGGGACGGACTATTTCCGTTTGCGGAAAACATAGGCGTGCATGCCGGTGAACATCGCTCCCATGGCCAGGGCGGAAAGCAGGCGCGCGATATGCGGATGCTCCGGAATGGT
>JAVVFP010000454.1:0-3068 GCA_032250495.1 Bacteroidota bacterium
CTCTTCGACCGCCGCATTTACCGCCGCGGCCACCTGCGTGAGCAGGTTGCGGCGCAGTGCCCCGCTTTCCGCGATATCGGTGCGCACTTCGATGACGAAGCAGCCGTCCGCTGATTCTGCCGCAGACCATGCGGCAAGGAACGCATCGCGCGTCTCCACGCGAAGCGACGCGAGGCCGAGCGCTGCGGCGACCGAGGCGAGATCGATTCCGTGCGGTGTGAGAAAATGCCGGGTGAAGGCGGGATCGAATTCCCGCACAGGGAGCAGGTCGAAGATTTCACCGCCGTCGTTGTTGAGCAGCACCACGGTCAGGGGAAGTGACGCGAGTCCATCGCCGACGGTCGCGTTGAGATTGTGCAGGAAGGCCACGTCCCCTATACAGAGCACGCCGCGGCGTCCGCTGCCGCGCACCATCCCCAGGGCGGTGGACAGCACGCCATCGATGCCGTTGACGCCGCGGTTGACGTGCACGGGCACCTGTGTGTCCATCGCGGGGAGAAAAGTCTCGACATCGCGCACGGGCATGCTGCTCGAGATCATCAGCGGCGTACCGTCACGCAGCTGCGTCGCCATCGCGTCGAGGAACATACCCTCGAGACCGCCGTCGAGCGACTGCAGCTCCCGCTGCAGCGCGTCCCGTGCCACTTCATCCGCGAGGGAAAAGAGGCGCAGCCAGTCCGTGCGCGGGGAGACGGGGCGTCCATCCAGGAGCCGGGAAAGGCGGGTGAGAAAGACCGGGACGTCCCCGTGCACCTGCAGGGAAACGCGGTGCGCGGGATCGCGGCGGCGGCGGTCCGGTGCAACATGTATGACGTCGACGTCACCGCAGTCATCGAAAAAACGCAGCATGCCGGCACTGGTCGGCGTACCGCCGAGGAGAAGGATGCAGTCCGGGTGAAAACGCTTTCGGAACGCGGCGGAGCGCAGCAGCAGGTCCGCGCTGCCGATACCCGCTGGTTCCGGACGAAAGCGCAGCTGCGAGGCGGCCTCGGCGAGGACGGGAATATTCTGTCTGCCGGCCAGGGCCAGCAGCGCGTCCGCATAGGCCTCGCCGTTTGCGTCCGGTCCGGCAATGATCACGGGACGCAACGCGCGCAGCAGCGCATCGGCGACGGTGGCGAGAGCCGCGTCCGCAGGAATATACCGCGTCCATGCGAGACCGCTGCGCCTGCCGCGCACGCCGCCGCCGTCTGCGGAGCGCAGCGCGTCGGGAAGCTGATCCTGCGCGCGTACGGCGGGAAGGGGTTCGAGTGGTTTGCGGAAGGGGACGTTGCAGTGTACGGGACCGGGCAGCGGGGCGCCGCTCATGGCCACGGCGTGGCACACCGCGGCGCGCAGTCCGCGCAGGCGCTCCTCGTCCGCCTCGGGCTGCGCGAAATCGCATTCGAAGCGCACGCGATCGCCGTAGAGCCTGACCTGGTCCATGGTCTGCGGCGCGCCGCTGTAGCGGAGGTGCGCGGGACGGTCGGCGGTGAGCAGCAGCAGCGGCACCGCGGAGGCATCGGCTTCGCAGACGGCGGGATGATAATTCGCGGCGGCGGTGCCGGAAGTGCAGATCAGCGCCACGCAGCGGCGGGATGTCCGCGCGAGTCCCAGGGCATAGAAGCCCGCTGCCCGCTCGTCGAGCTGGCTGTGGCAGGCGAGGTCCGGGTGCTGCGCGCAGGAGAGCACCAGCGGCGTGCTGCGCGAACCCGGGGATATGACCACGTCCCTCACGCCGGAGCGTGCGACTTCCTCGGCGATGATTTCCGACCAGAGTGTATTGATATTCGGCTGGGGTAAAGGCGCTGACATGGCGCGGTTTCCGGGCATGCGACAGTGTGAATCAGCAAAAGATACGGAATTGTAGTCTTCTCCGCCTCATCTCCCGCCTGCTTTCATCGCCTGCTTCCCGCGGGTGGGGGACCTGCTTCACGTACCGAGGATATCCAGGGCCGTCTGCAGTTTCGCGCGTGTCTCGGCTTCCTCGTCCATGGGGTCGCTGCCGGCGACGATACCGGCTCCTGCGAAGGCATGGGCCGTGCGCTCATGCGCCACCGCGCTGCGGATGGCCACGGCCGCATCGCCGTTTCCGGCAGCGTCAACCCACCCGATACAGCCCGCGTAAAGGCCGCGGGAGAAGTCCTCCAGCGCCCGTATGCCCGCGGTGGCGGCATCCCGCGGTGTTCCCGCGACAGCGGGAGTGGGATGCAGCGCACTGACAACGTCCAGCATGCCATACCCCGCATCGAGCTGTCCTTCGATGCGCGTGAGGATGTGCGTGATATGCGGCAGGGCGAGCAGGCGCACGTCATCGACCTCCATCTCCGCACTGAATGGCGCGAGCGCTTCGCGTATCATTTCCGTGACGTACGCGTGTTCGGCGCGTTCTTTCGCGTTTTCCAGCAGTTCCTGTCGCCCGGCCTCTCCGGTCTGCCGATGCGGAAGCGTTCCCGCCAGTGCCATGGTCGAGAATCGTCCCGCGCGGACACGGGCCAGGCGTTCGGGTGTGGCGCTGATGAAGTAGTGCCTGCCGTCGGGACTGTAACAGATGCCGAAGGTATGGGCCTGTTGCAGTGACGTGAGCGCGCGCAGTGGATCGAAGGCCGTGTCGAGTTCCACGCGCATGCTGCGGGCGAGAACGATTTTCCGCAGCCCGCCGTCGGCGAGCAGGTCGAGTCCCGCGGCGACGCGCTGGCGATACTGCGCATCGTCCCGTGCGGGAATATGTATGCCGCCACGGTGCGGAAAGGCACTGGCCTGTTCGGCGACATCGTCCTGCGCAGGGACGTCATGCGCAGACATCCCGTGAAATGCTTCCACGTCTCCTTCCGCGGCGTACATGGCCGCAGGCCGCCATATGCGGGCACCGGGGAATTGCTCCCAAGGTCCATCCTGCGTGCTCCCGGGATCGAAGGCCAGGGTGAAGATGCGTGCCACTTCCCCGCTCGTTTCCGCGACGGAGCTGTCGCGCAGCCAGGCGCGCCAATCCTCCCCCGGAGAAGGTGCACTGCTGGACTCCATTCCCGCGGCCACGCGCAGCGCGTTTTCCGGCGAACGCCAGTACAGGTATGGCGGAGGAGCATGCG
>JAVVFP010000455.1:0-3064 GCA_032250495.1 Bacteroidota bacterium
AGCGACGTCTACGCCCTCGGCTGCGTGCTCTATGAAATCGTCGCGGGTTCGCCGCCATACGGGGGAGAACGTCCCCTCGACGTACTGCGCCGGCATCTCGACGCGCCGCTTCCCGACATTCCCGACGATGTGGGGGCGCCTTTCGCGCTGTGGATCACCACGCTTCTGCAAAAGCAGCCGCAGCTGCGCTACCGTTCGGCCTGGCAGCTGCACGCGCAGGCCGCCGCATATCTCGGCCGCGAAACCGCGCTCACGCGGGAGGAGGACGCACAGTCGCTGCGCCTGCTGGACATTCCCCGCACGCAGGAACGGGCGCAGGCCGCGGAGGCCTACGCCGCATCCCGCGCGCATTCCGCCGTCCTGTACGTCCAAGGTCCCCTCGGCGCCGGCAAGTCGCGCCTGATCCGCGACGTGGTCACCGACATCCAGTTCACCGGCGGCCGCATCGCGCGCATGGAAGTGCGTCCCGGACAGGGCAGTTTCGTCCCCGTCCTTGCACTGATCGACCGTGCGACCGCGGAGGAAAGCGCTGCGCAACCCCTTCGCGACATCCTCGCCGCGGCCTTTCCCGGCACCCTGCGCGGCAGCAAGGGACGGGAGGACAGCGAACTCGGGGTGGAGAATGAGAAGCTGCGCATTTTTCATGCCGCTGCGACGCTGCTGGCGGACGTGATGCCGTACGACGCGGTGGTGCTCGATGACCTGCACACGGCCGACGCGCTGACGCGTGAATTTGTCGCCGTGCTGCCCGCCTACCTCGAAGCCGCGGACAGCGCGGGCTTCCAGCTGATATGCGGCAGCGATCCCTCCGCGATGGAGGAAAGCGACGGTGCGGACGAAGCGTCCACGCGCGTGCGCCGCATCACGCTCGGCCCGCTCTCCCGCGCGCAGATCGCCGACAACCTCGCACAGCTGCTCGGCAGCGCGTCCCCTTCCTTCGTGGAGGTGATTACGCGGCAGAGCAAGGGCATGCCCGGACGCATCGAGGACCTGCTCAATTTCTGCGTGCGCGAACAGCTGCTCGAGGCCACCGACCACGGCTGGCTGGTGCATGAGCGGGAGAATCTCGGCGGACTCTTCCCCTCCTCGATGGCGCAGATGTACGTCCGCGCCATAGAACGTCTCGATGAGCACGCCCGTCACCTGCTCAGCTTCATCACCGCCGCGCGCATTCCCCTCTCGCCGGACGAGCTGGTGGCGCTCTGCGGAAGGGACGAGGAGATCGTGCACCATGCCGCCGCACAGCTCCTGCGCAGTGAACTGGTGGAGCGTTCCCGGGACGGTTTCTTCCCCGCGCACGACGCCGTGCGCAGCGCCGCGGGCGAGGCCGATGCGCAGGTACATGACACCCTGCACGCCTGGTTCGCCGACCATCCTCCGGCGGAGGACGCGGAGGCAGTCCTTGCGCATCACGCGCTGCGCGGCTCCGCGCCCGCGACCGCGCTGCTCCCGCTGCTGTCGGCCGCCGACTCCCGCGAGCAGCGCTTCGACTATGCCGGCGCCGACCGTTTCCTGCGCGAAGCGCTCACGCTGCTCGGCAACACCGAGACGGAGCGCCGCTTCGAAGTGCTCGCCGCCCTCGGACGCCTCAACAACATCCTCGGGCGCCGCGCCGACGAAGAGGAGTTCCTCGAGGAAATGCTGCTGCTCGCCGCGCAGAGCAATTCGGCGGAAAAACTTGCCGCCGTGTACCGCAGTCAGACCGAGTACTACATCTCTACCGGCGAATTCGACCGCGCGCGCCGCAGTGCCGAGAAGGCCCTCGGTTACTGCACCGAGAGCGGCGACGCCGAGGGACAGGCCTGGTGTCATCAGAAAATCGGCTTCATCGAATACCGCACGAAACCGGGTGAAAACGTGATCGGTCATTACGAGAAGGCACGGACGCTGTTCGCAGCCGAGCAGGCCGATATCGCCGAGGGCGGCATACTGATCGATATCGGCCTGGTGTACTACTCGATACTCGAAAACCCGGAAAAGGCCATCGCGCATTTCCAGAGCGCCCGCGAAGTCTTCGAGCGCGCCGGCCACCGCCGCGGCATCATCCGCGCATCCGGCAACATGGGCGCACAGTACTATTCCCTCGGACGCTACGAGGAAGCCCTCGCGCAGCACGCCGAGGCCAATGTCCTGGCGCGCGAACTCGGGGACCGCCGCATGCTCGCGACCAGCGCCGGCGCGATGGGACAGTGCGAGATCGCGCTGTGCCGGTATTCCCCCGCCCTCCTGCATCTCGAGGAGGAACTGCGCATCGCGCAGGAAATCGGCGACCGCTACCTGCAGGAAATGTGCCGCGAGAACCTCGGCGAACTGCTGATGACGCTCGGTGCCTACGACCGCGCGATGGAGATGTACCTCGCGGCGCAGGAACTCGCCGAGGCGTCCGGCAGCGATGCCGGCGTCGCAGCCGATCATATCGACATCGCGGGCTGCCTGATAGAACAGCGGGACTTCGACGCCGCCGCGAAGCGTCTCAAAAAAGCCGCGGCCCTGCTCGAAAAGGCGCAGGATGTCAACATCAGCGCCATGCTGCTCTATCGCTCGGGCTCCCTGCACCTGCAGCGCGCAGGCGAAGGCGACGACGAGCGGGCGCTCGATTTCTTCAACCAGCTCGGCGATCTCGCCGACCGCCACGGCTTCGATTCCCTCAGCATTCTCGCGCGCTCCTATGCCGGACGCTGCCAGCTGCGGCTCGGACGCAGCGCGGTGGCCGCGGAGCTTTCCGCCGACGCCGTGGCCATGCTCGAGAAAAAGGGACCGCTCTACGGCGGGGCGCATGACATACTCTACAACCATGCCGTCGTCCTGCGTGCCGCGGGCGACGGTGCCGGCGCCACCGCCATGATCGAACGGGCGCACGAAGCCCTGATGTCCAGCGCCGAGAGCATACAGGACGCCCAGCTGTACCGCAGCTACCTCGAGCAGGTACGCCTCAATGCGGAGATCGTCCGGGAGTTCGCCGTGACCCATCGCAGTGATTCGCCGCATGCGCTGACCGCCGTGCGCGAGCAGAACCTGCGCACCCTGTACGCGGTGGCCGAGAAAATCAATTCCGTGCTCGACC
>JAVVFP010000456.1:0-3058 GCA_032250495.1 Bacteroidota bacterium
CGGTTGTGATAAAGGATGCGCATGTCGAAGGCGCCGGCCGCCTTGCGCGCCAGCGCCTGGCCGATGCGTCCGGCGCCGACGATGCCGAGCGTCGCCCCGGTGAGGTCATGTCCGAGGAAGAGCTTTGGCGCCCAGCCTTCGAAATTTCCCTGCCGCAGCCAGGTGTCGCTCTCGACGATGCGGCGGGCGGCGCTGATCATGAGCGCGAAGGCGATATCCGCCGTCGCTTCGGTAAGGACGCCCGGCGTGTTGGTGACGGCGATGCCGCGTGCGCGTGCCGCATCGATGTCGATGTTGTTGTAGCCGACGGCGTAGCTGGAAATCACGCGCAGCTGCGCAGCGGCGCCGATAACATCGGCGTCCACCGGATCGGTGAGCAGGCAGAGCAGGCCGTCCGCCTCGGCCACGCCGGCGATGAGTTCATCTTTCGTGATCTGCCGGTCCTCGTCGAAGACGGTGAGTTCGGCGCTCTCGCGCAGCAGCGCCAGTCCGTTGTCCGGTATGCTGCGTGTACAGAATATGCGATGTGCCATGGTGTTGCATTCCCGCTGAGACATGAAAAAAATCACGCGGCCGGATGGCCGCGGGATAATGAAGCCGGTGACGGTGATGCTTATTTCATCACGGTCATTTTCTTCTGCTGCACCTTGCCGTCGACGTTGAGCTGGTAGACATAGGTGCCGGACGGCAGGTTCTGCCCGTTCAGCGTCACCTGGTGCGTCCCTGCGTCCTTGTCGGCGTCGACGAGGTTGGCCACGACTTCACCGAGGGTGTTGAACACCTTGAGGCCGACGTGGCCCGCTTCGGTCAGCTGGTAGCTGATGGTCGTGGTGGGATTGAAGGGGTTCGGATAGTTCTGGTACAGCGTGATCGTATTCGGCGTGGCGTCGAAATACACGTCCACCACCGGGGAATACGTGCTCGTTCCGTCATTGTCGACCTGGCGCAGGCGGTACTTGACGTTGCCCACGTTGTGATGCGTCGCGATGACCGGATCGCTGAAGGTGTAGTCCATCGGCGCGGTCGTCGTTCCGCGGCCCGGCACGAAGCCGACGTTCTCGAAGTTGTTGCCGCCGTCGAAGCTGCGTTCGATCTCGAAACCGAAATTGTTGGTTTCCATGGTGACGTTCCAGCGCAGGTCCACGTTGCTGCCGTTGACCGTGGCGTTGAGCGTATTGAGCTCGACGGGGATGGAGTTACGAGAGCGGTAGGCGGCGATGCCGTTGTTGGACATCAGCACGTAGAGAATCACATGCAGTCCGGGTGCGACGGGATCTTCCTGCGGGGTGTAGTACTGCAGCTTGTAATCCACGTCGGCGATGTAGTTCTGCTCGGCCGAGTTGTTGTTGAGCGTCTTGTTGCCCAGCTGCGGCGTGCGTCCCCACACGTTGAAATCCTGTCCCGGCGTGGACACGTCGATGATACGCGCCGTGGTGTTGTCGTTGGGGATGGTGGGATCGAGTCCGCCCGTCGGCATGCCGTCTGCGACCACGATGAACTTGCGACCGTACTCGGGCAGCTCGAAGAAGCGGAGGGCGCCGGAGGCGCCGGTGCGCGAGGTCGACAGCGAGCGGTTACCCGTCGCCTGCTGGCTGTAAGTCTGCGGCCAGGGATTGGTCGGGTGCTGCACGTGCAGCGCTGCGGTGGTCAGACGGGGATTCGAGTCCATCCACACGTCGTGGACGAGGGAGAGCTCCGTGCCGGCGACGCCGTGGGCGGCCAGACCGGAGTTGGAGTTGACCAGGCGCACGGCGAGGCGGTACTCGAGCTTGTAGGGACCGACATCGGTCGAAGGACGCTGCGCCACGGGACGGGTGTCGGCGAGAATCACGTTGACCTCGCGATTCCATTCCGGCTGCGTCGGGTAGGAGCCGCCGCTGACGTAGATGCGCGTGCTGTCGACCAGGTAGGGCGGATCCGGTGCCGGGGGCGTAAACATCGCACGATAGCCGATGACGTCGAAGGAGTCACCCCATCGCGTGTAGGACATTTCGCTGTTGTTCATGCTGCCGATGGCCGAAGCGGAGGGATTCAGCGTGGCGTACACGAGTTTCGGACTTGCGACAGGGGTGTCCCAGCGCCAGACGCGGAAGGGACCCTGGGAGAGATACACGGGGTCACAGAGTCCGCTCGGGAGAAGGATACAGATACCCCAGATCGGGACGACGAGGTTGCAGGCGAATATCCGGCCTTCGTCGTCGAGGTCGATCTTGTAGAGACTGTACGTGTTCTGCGAGTAGCCGCGGAACAGCTGCACGCCGTTGGCCGAGGCGATGGTGTCGATCGGAACCGGGAGTTCGCCGCCCAGGCCACGTGCCTGCGCATCGGCGGAACGCCCGATGTCCATCGCAGGTGTTCCTGTCTCGGCCTTCCATGCGAAGATGCGCGGGGTCTGCCAGAACACGGGACCGGCGACGGAGGTATGCGGATTGACGATGTACACCACGTCGCGCCACTTGTCATAGGCAAGGCCGGTGAAGGACTTGCTCGGAATCATCCAGGCGTTCGGATGATTGGTCTGTGTGGGAGGGGGCGGGGTGTTGCGCCACAGCTCTTCCCAGTCGATGTTTCCCTGCGCTGCCGCCTGCGTGGGCAGCGTCGCGAGGAACAGGACGAGCATGCAGCCTGTCATCAGTAAGGTTTTCATCATGTACGACTCCGTGATGGTGATATGTGAAGAAGTATTCGTTATCGGGTTGAATTTCAGGGAGTGCTACTTTTGCATGTCTCTGAAACATAGCAAATGAGGCAAGATGAAGCAAGGTGTAATCCCCTGACGGACCGTCGTTTACGGTCATGAGCGGGCTACAGGGGCAAGGACACGCCACATGCGGAAATGTTACACTGCGGGCTGTTTTCTCCCATTGTCACAAAATGCAGGTCTCCAGTGTCCTCGTCCGTGAAGCCTCACTATACCCCAGGAGGATATATGCAGCAATTGCGCCTGATCGTGATGACCGTGTTCGTCGTGTTGTGCGCGGCGGGAACGCCGCTCGCCGCCCAGGGCAACATCGACTGGGCCGAGCACTGGCGACACATGCCGCCGGCGGGACTGCCG
>JAVVFP010000457.1:0-3045 GCA_032250495.1 Bacteroidota bacterium
CGGTGCGGGACGCATCGGACAGGCGCTGGCGCGGAAAGCTGCCGGGGCCTTCAACATGCGCATCCTCTATCACAATCGCAGCCGCGCCGGGGAATTCGAAAGCGCTCTCGGCGCACGAGCGGTCCCTCTCGACACCCTTCTGCGCGAGGCGGATGTCGTCTCCCTGCACGTCCCTCTCACCCCGGACACCCGGCATATGATAGACGCCGCGGCGCTGGCGAAGATGAAATCCACCGCGATACTCGTCAACACCGCACGTGGCCCCGTCGTCGACGAACAGGCGCTGATCACCGCCCTGCGCAACGGCGACATTTTCGCCGCAGGACTCGATGTTTACGAGGAGGAACCCCGCGTACCCGAACAGCTGATCGCCCTGCCCAACACCGTGCTGCTCCCACATATCGGTAGCGCATCGATCGCCACGCGCGCGCGCATGGCCGAAATGGCCGCCCGCAACCTGCTCGACGTACTCGAAGGACGCGAACCCGCACACCGCGTCGTGTGACCTTCCGGCGGATGGGTAACCTCCCGGCGGACGTCGCGTACTCTCCCCCATGAAAAAGCCGATCCCGCATGCGTGCGGGATCGGCTTTCCTGTTCGGAGACGCTGTCCGCACCTGCGGACTGCGGCGTCCTGAAATTACTTGTTGGCGGCCATGAACTGCTCCATGAAGCGCGCCAGGGCTGCGACGCTTTCGACGGGACAGGCGTTGTAAATCGATGCGCGGCAGCCGCCCACCGAACGATGTCCCTTCAGTCCGTACATGTTCTGCGCTTTCGCCTCGGCGATGAACTTCGCTTCGAGCTCTTCACTCGGGAGACGGAAGGTCACGTTCATCAGCGACCGGTCCTCCGGGTTCGTGACCGCGCCGCGGTAGAAATCCGCATGCGCATCGAAGAGATCATACAGCAGGGCAGCCTTCTTCTCGTTGCGCTCCTGCATGGCGCCGAGTCCGCCTTCCGCGATGATCCACTCGAGCGTCTTTCCGAGAACGAAAATCGGATACACCGGCGGCGTGTTGAACATCGAGTCCTTGGACACATGCGTTTTGTAGCGCAGCATGGTGGGGATGTCGTCCTTCGCCTGCTCCACCCAGGCCTTTTTGACCACGACCAGCGTCACGCCCGAGGGACCGAGGTTTTTCTGCGCACCGGCGTAAATCAGGCTGAAGCGGCTGTAATCCATCTCGCGGCTCAGCATGTCGGAGGACATGTCGCAGACCAGCGGCACGTCGCCGACGTCGGGAATGCTCTTGAACTCGGTGCCGTAAATGGTGTTGTTGGAGGTGTAATGCACGTAATCGGCGCCCGGGGTGAGGGAGAATTCCTTCGGGATGTAGTTGAAATTCTTGTCCTCGGAGGAAGCGGCGACGTTGCAGCTGCCGAGCATTTTGGCTTCCTTGATGGCCTTCGTCGACCACTCGCCCGTGTTGATATAATCCGCCGTGCCGCGCATGAAATTCATCGGGACCATTGCGAACTGCGTACTGGCGCCGCCGCCGAGGAAGAGTACGGCATACTCGTCGGCGGACAGGCCCATGATCGCGAGCGCGTCGCTCTGCGCTTTCTGTATGACCGCGTCGAACTCCTTCGAACGATGACTGATTTCCATGATGGACATGCCGAGTCCGGCGAAGTCATAGGCGGCGTCCCGGGCCGCCTCGATGACGGACAGGGGCAGAACGGCTGGACCGGCAAAGAAGTTGTGTGCACGCGTAGCCATGATGAAACTCCTGAAAGTAATGTGCGGAAATGATCCATGTTGGGGCCGCCCGCGGCGGCTCAAAACAAACATACAATTTATTCCCGACATCGCCATATCAAGCTCCTGCAAGGGGAAATGGACGTTCGCGCCCGCGGAAGCCGCCCTCCCCTGACCGCCTGTTTGTGCCTGCTTTCCCTTTTCGCTAATTTAGTGGAACAGTCGGGAAATGGACCCGAAACGGTGCTGCACCGTGTCCTGCGCCCACCCGCCCGGCACACATACGAGACTTTTTCTCCACAATTCAGACTACGGAGTTCGTTATGAAGATCCTGATCACTGACGGAATATCCGAAACCGGAGCAAAAATGCTCCAGGACGCCGGTCACGAGGTCGTCCAGCAGAAACTGTCCCCCGAGGAACTGCTCCGGCAGATCGGCGCGTACGAGGCGATTCTCGTGCGCTCCGCCACCAAGGTGCGCAAGGAGGTCATCGATGCCGGAAACAGGCTGAAAGTCATCGGCCGCGGCGGTGTCGGACTCGACAATATCGACGTCGCCTACGCGAAGGAGAAGGGCATCGCCGTCGTCAACACGCCGGGCGCATCCTCGATCTCCGTGGCCGAACTCGCCATCGCGCACATGTTCGCCGTCAGCCGCTTCCTCCCCGCCAGCAATATCGAAATGCGCAAGGGCGAATGGCCGAAAAAGGCCTACAGCAAGGGCATGGAACTGACCGGCAAGACGCTCGGACTCTTCGGCTTCGGCAACATCGGCCGTGAGACCGCGAAGCGCGCACTGGGCCTGGGCATGAGCGTCATCGCCCACGATCCCTTCGTGACCGAAACCGACATGGATGTCACGCTGGTGAGCAAGGACGACGTGCTCGCGAAAGCGGATTACATCAGCCTGCACATCCCCTTCATCAAGGAACAGGGGCCGACCCTCACGGCCGCGGAATTCGCGAAAATGAAGGACGGCGTGGTGCTGATCAACTGCGCACGCGGCGGCACCGTCGCGGAGAAGGATCTCATCGAGGCGCTCAACAGCGGCAAGGTCCGCGCCGCGGGTATCGACGTCTACGAGAACGAACCGGTCACCGAGGCGCAGACGGCGCTGGTCAACCACCCCAATGTCTCGGTCACGCCGCATATCGGCGCATCGACGGTCGAGGGACAGACCCGCGTCGGTATCGAAATCGCCGAACGCGTCATCGACGCACTGATATCATAACGCATACGAGGAATACAACGATTCATGGCAACGCTTCGACCCTTCAAGGCCTATCGCCCGAAACCCGATCTCGCGGCGGAGGTCGCCGCGAAACCCTACGACGTCCTCAAC
>JAVVFP010000458.1:0-3032 GCA_032250495.1 Bacteroidota bacterium
AGAAGAAATACCAGCCCTTGCCCGCACCGCTGATGAGCAGGGTCGCGTCGCCGACGATGCTCGTCCCGCTCAGGTCCTGCTCCACGTGCAGCGTGCCCTCGAGCTGCTGTTCCTGGAAATTGTACACGAGCGCGATGTCGCCGAATGGCGTTTCGATCTGGTCGACGGCGATCTCCTGGTCGCTGGCCACGATATCGCCCTGCACGGTGAAATGCAGCCGTCCCCCCTGGTTGTTGTTGATCAGGTCGCCCGCGAAGTGGAACAGCGTCCAGGCGTCGTCGACGACTTCCATCGCACCTTCGACGCCGGTCATTTTCACGCTGCCGATGGGGACCTCCTCCCCTTCCTTGACGATGATATCGGTTTTCGCCGGTGTGCGATGCAGCAGGGACGCGAGGCGGAACGCCCCTTCCTCATAGACGTCGACATTGGCGTGATAGCCGCTGCCGTCGAACCACTGCGGCGGATCGCCTCCCGAGGACTTGAATTTGATGTTGACCCCGTTGACGGAGATGGTCTCCGTGACCGGATCGTGTGTGAAGACGATGTCACCGTCCTCCCTCCCGTAATTCGTCACGAGATTGATGACGGGCAGTCCGGGAATGCCGAGATCGAGATTGCCGCCGAACTGTATATAAGTGTCCTTCGCGTACATCGCGTTGATGGCGTAGGTCGCCACGTTGTAGAGCGTCAGCTTGTTCCCGCTGTATGGTTTGAAGTTCTTGGCACCGTTGGACTTCAGGTAGAAGGATTCGATGAGGATCTTGTCGCCAGCCGCCATGCCCGGGAGCGCGTCGACGTAGCCGCAGGTCGTTTCACCCGGCGACGGCGCCGCGCCCACTTTCCAGTGCTTGGTGCCGACGTCGTAGGTGAAATACGGATCGCCCGTGAAGTTTATCGTCGCGGTATTGGAGAGCGTCATCTCGTCGAGGGCGTAGCTGCCGTACTCGATTTCCGTGGGAAGGATTTGCAGTCCCGTAAAGGGAATCTGCACGAGGACAGCGTCGACGTACCCGCTGTCGAGCCGCAGCCCGTTCTGGTCCAGCGTCCAGCTCTTCCCGCGCATCGCCCAGTCCCCGCCCAGCGGGATGACGAGCGCGCTGCCCCCGCTCATGTCCTCGACGCCGTCATGATGCGCGCGTATGGTCCCGATATCCAGGGCGAGATCGGGATTGTCGATGGTTCCGATATCGGTGTGCAGCACGGTGGACAGGGACAGCGTGTCCCGGTTGAAGAAACAGCCGCTGGAATCGACGCCGGCTTCGAAGGAGTAAAAAGTGAATTCCAGCGTGCTGCCGTCCTCCATTCCCGCGTAGTATCCCCGCGGATCGTCATGACCGGGCGCCGCGTCGGAGGTCAGCGCGGAAATGATGAGGCGGTCAGGCGCCGAGAGGTCCCGCGCGAGTCCGATCCGCGTCGCGCCGAAATTCAGCGAACCGCTGCCGAACTGGAAGGAAGCGGGATCGATGGACACCCTGCCGTTGATGCGTCCGCGTCCCTCGGCATCGTCGAGGTGAATTCCCCGTGAGAGATCGAACTGCGACGCGTCGAAATGCTCGAAGGCGGTCAGCGCCAGTTCGTCCGCTTCGCTCTCCAGCGGCAGCGTTTCCGGCTGCGCGAGCGGCAGTCCTTCGGCGTTGGTCTCGCTCGACGGAACGATGACCACCTCCAGGAAGGCGAGGGTGGCATTCTCATCGGCGAGTCGGAAATGATCGTTCGCGGGCAGGTCGACGAACTGCCCGGAGAGCAGCACCTTCCCTCCGGTCGAATCCAGCGCGGTGACTTCGATCGGGAAGCCGAGCAGACGGGTGATGTCCATGTCATGATAGGCCTTGAGCTCGAAGTTCCGCGTCGCCGATCCCCCGCGTGGAATGTAGGCCTGCACCGTGTCCCCGATGTAGGGACTCGACGACTTGGCCGCGAGGAAAAGGTGCGTCCCTGCCGGAACGGCGTGCAGGGTGAACTGGCCGTTCGCGTCCGTGCGCGTCTGCAGGGGTTCGGTTTCCCCGGGATTGTCGTAGAGCATGACACGCGCGTCCGGTATGGGCACGGCGCCGACCGTCACCAGTCCCGTGAGACGGCCCCCGAGCTCGAGTGGAACATCCATTTCCATCCACTTCGGCGTGTCGTCGGGAACGGGGATCTCGAGTTCCTTGCGGACGTAGTCCCCCCCTTGCGGTCCGCGTACGACCACCGAGGCGTTGGATGCGGGACTCATCCACACGAAGTACGAGACGCCCGCGTCATCCACCGAGTCGGGCTCCATGCCGTTGACCGTGATGCGCGCCCCGGGAACGACTTCGTACGTCGGCGGTGTGAGCGAGAACTGGTTCTGATTCATCACCGCGCTGTAAGCCGGCTTCCCCCCCTTCTTGTCCGACGCTCCAGGGGAGGAGAGCTTCTCGGTCACCGCCCGGATGGCGAGACGATGCGCCCGGCGATAGACGACGAAATCGCCGATGTCTTCCATCGTATTCGGCAGAAGCACGAGGAGCTCATCGCTGAGGAAATCCTGCAGGTTGTCCGGCACGATGTGCATCGCACGCAGTCCGGGTACCGCGTGCGATGTGAATTCCTCGCTGTAACTGATCTGCACGGGTTTCGGTGTGTGCTTGCTCCGCAGCTGCCGCGTTCCCGCCCGCTGCGCGGATTGCGATTGCTGCACGATGGGATTCGACGGGGGCGCGCTGTACTGCAGCTGCTGCGGGACCACGAAATATTTTTTCTCGGTGTGCACTAGCGCGCCGTTGCCGATGCGGATCTTGCCCGCGACAGGACGACCATACTCGTCGATGAGTCGTCCCTTCACCATGAGCTTCGGTTCGAGCAGGACGGGGAAAAACTTCTTGACACCCATCGGCAGCTTGATCTGTCCGACAGGGGGTTCGCGGTGATACTTGTAGCCGGGCTTGTCGACGACGATGTAGTAGTACGTGTTGTTCTGCGAGGGAAGCAGGTTGTCGAAGACAAAGCCCCCGCTGTCGTTCGTCGTACAGGAAGCCACCAGTAACGGTATCACCTGTTTGCGATAC
>JAVVFP010000459.1:0-3026 GCA_032250495.1 Bacteroidota bacterium
ACTTCCTGAAGCCGCGTTTCGATGTCACCGATGACGTCGTTGGCCAGGCGGCCCTGCGCATCGGCCGCGATGGTGATCACGCGCTTGTAATCCTTGCGGCGAATGTCCGTCACGCCGGTGGTACGCAGCACGCTGGCCACCGAGGTAAGCGGTACGGAGACCAGTTTGCCGCGACGGTTCATGAAAGTGATGTTGAGATTCTCAATGTCCTCGGGCGTCTGCCGCTGCTCCTCGCGCAGCCGCACGCTGATTTTGTACTCGTCCTCCCCGACACGGAACTTCGCCGCCTCTGTGCCGTTGATGGCGGTGCGGACGGTGGAGCCGATCTGCGCCGTGCTCATTTCCAGCAGCGCGGCCTTCTCGCGGTCGACGAGGACCTGGATTTCCGGCTTGCCGGCGTTGAAATCGTCATCGAGATCCACCAGGCCCGGGATGTCCCGAATCCTGTCCTGAATCTGCTGCGAGAGCGTGCGCAGCTGCTTGTAGTCCTCGCCCGACACCTCGATGCTCACGGCCTTGCCGACCGGGGGCCCCATTTCCTGCACCTCGACGGTGATATCGGCCCCGGGTATGCCGCCTGTGACGTCACGGATTTCCTCGACGGTTTCGAAGGAATTCTGACTGCGCTCGTCCTTTTCGTAGAAACTCAGCGCGTAGTTGGCCTTGTTGGCGATGCTGCTGCCGCCGAAGTCGAAGGGATTGTTCGAAGCGCCGACATTGGTGACGCGGAACTCGATGTCTTCGAAACCTTCGATGCCGCGGACTCTCTGTTCGACCTGCTTCGTGACCTCATTCGTCACCTCGAGGGGCGTGCCCGGGGGCATGCTGATCTGCACGGTGGCCTGTGCCGGCTGCGTACTCGGGAAGAACTCGACACCGGTGTTGAAAATGCCGAAAATCACGAAAGTGAAAATCAGCAGTGCAATCGTGCCAGCCACGGTCTTGCCCTTGTGCCTGAGCGCCCAGCCGAGCACGCGCACGTACTGCTTCTGCGCGGCCGGGAAGAACTTTTCGTCCACCCAGTGGTAGGCCATCGTGAGGGGATTGTATTTCTTCCACCACGAGGGATGCTCGAGGTCCTGCTTCGCCTTGGCGATTTCCCTGCGATAGTTGATGAACACCGAACCCTGGACGGGACTGATGATGAAGCCGACGAACAGCGAGGACATCATCGTGGCGATGAGCGTGATGGGAAGATAGCTCATGAAGTCGCCGACGATGCCCGGCCAGAACAGCAGCGGGAGAAAGGCCGCGATGGTGGTGAGCGTCGCCGTGACGACAGGCACCGCCACTTCGCTGGTGGCTTTCTTGGCGGCGACGATGAGATTCTCCCCGTATTCCTGCTGATGCCGGTAGATGTTCTCGATGACCACCACCGCATCGTCCACCACGATACCCAGCACGAGCACCAGGGCGAAGAGCACGACGAAGTTCAGCGTGATGCCCATGATGGAGAGGATGATGAAACCCATGAACATCGAAAGCGGGATGGCCGTACTGATGAGGATGGCGTTCTTGACGCCGAAGAACATGAAGAGAACGATAATGACAAGGAACATGCCCGTCATGATGGAGTTTTCGAGTTCGTAGACACGCTCCTCGATCATGATGGACTGGTCGTTGGTCACTTCGACGGTCACGCCTTCGGGCAGATTCTTCCCGAAGTCCTCGACGATCTTTTTGACGTCGCCCGCGATGCGCACGAGGTTTTCCCCTGCGCGTTTCTTCACCGGCAGTGACACCACCTGTGCGTCGTTGAGACGTGCGAACGTCGTCCGGTCCTCGAAAGCGAAGCGCACATCGGCCACATCGCGCACGTAAATAGGCATGCCGTTGCGCATCTTGACGATGATGTCCTCTATCGGCTTCGGGTCCCTGTATTCTCCGGGAATGCGAACCGTGTAGTCGGTGGTACCGTTGTCGATCGAACCGCCGGGAATGGTGATATGTTCGCTGCGGATTGCATCGATCACGTCGTTGAAGCTGATGTCATAGCCCTTGAGCCGGTTGACGTCGCAGTTGATCTGCACTTCGGGTTCCAGCGCGCCCGTGATATCGGCGCTCAGCACGCCGGGCACGCCCTCGATGTCGTCCTGCAGGTCCTTGGCGATGGACTTCAGGCGCGGCAATCCCACGTTCCCGCCGATATTGATGTAAAGTATGGGAAATTCGCTGAAATTGATTTCCGAAATGATCGGCTCCATGATGTCCGTCGGCAGGTTCGGCCGCGTCGAGTTGACCTTGTCGCGCACGCGGCGCAGGGCCTCGTCGATATCGACACCGGTCTCGAACTCGATGAAGATGGTCGCCAGTCCCTCCTTGGACGAGGAGGTGATCTGCTTGACGTCCTTGAGAGTCTTGAATTCCTTTTCCATCGGCTGCGTGACCAGGCCTTCCATGTCCGTTGGACTCACACCCGGATAGGGTACGGAGACGATGACATAGGGAATGGTAATGTCCGGCGCCGCTTCACGCGGCAGTCCGCTGTAGGACTGGAAGCCGAAGATCACGATGATCAGCACAAGGATGTATACCGCGACACGGTTGTCGACGGCGAGGTTCCATATTTTCATTATGCTTCCTGTGGTTTCGCCTTGACTGTCATCAGTTTTCGACCGTCACGGGCTGACCCTGGGCCACGTTCTGCGCACCCGCGGTGATGAGGCGGTCGCCGACCTCGAGTCCGTCGAGTATGAGCACCGCACCGCGGCTCGTGCCGCCGATCTTGACCTGGCGTTCCACCGCCTCGCCGTTTTCGACGACGAAGACGACGAAGGAATCCATGTCGTTCTTGATCACGTAATCCTCCGGAATGACGACGGAGTTCTCGCGTTCGCGCAGACGCACGGCCATTTCCGCGATCATCGACGGTTTGAGCTTCCCGCCCGCGTTGCTGACGCGCACTTCGACGGGAATGGTCCGGTTGTCCCTGTTCACCGCGGCGCCGACGAAGGTGATGGTGCCGGTGAATTCGTCGTCGGACAGCGCGTCGACGGTGAAGCGCACCGGGTCCCCGACGCGGAAGC
>JAVVFP010000460.1:0-2999 GCA_032250495.1 Bacteroidota bacterium
CTGGAGTATTTTCGGCGCAAGTCGAAGGCCATTCTGGGCGGCGGGGAAAAAGCCATCGAAAAACAGGTCGCACTGGGCAAACTGACCGCACGCGACCGTATCATGACGCTGCTGGACAGGGAATCATTCCACGAGTACGACCTCTTCGTCGAACACAAGTGCAATGATTTCAACATGGACAAGAAGCAGCTCCCCGCGGATGGCGTGATCACCGGCACGGGCAAGATTGCGGGCTTCCCGATCTGCGTCTACGCGCAGGACTTCACCGTGGCGGGCGGTTCGCTCGGACTGATGCACGCGCGGAAAATCACCAAGATCATGGATCATGCCATGAAGCTGGGACTCCCGCTCATCGGCATCAACGATTCCGGCGGCGCGCGCATACAGGAAGGTGTCAACTCGCTGGCCGGCTATGGCGAAATCTTTTTCCGCAATACGCAGGCCTCCGGTGTCATCCCGCAGATTTCCGTCATTCTCGGTCCCTGTGCGGGTGGTGCGGTCTACAGTCCGGCACTCACGGACTTCGTGTTCGTCGTCGACAAGATTTCCAAAATGTTCATTACCGGACCGGAAGTCATCAAAACCGTGCTCGGGGAAGAAATTTCCATGGAGGATCTCGGCGGCGCGCGCGTGCAGACCGAGATATCCGGCAACGCGCATTTCTTCGCGCACACCGAGGAAGAGTGTTTCGAACAGATCAAAAAACTGGTCACCTTCATTCCCTGGAACAACCGGAAGCGCCCGGATTCCTTTCCCCCGAAACCCCCGAAAGCGGAATACGACATCGACAGCATCATTCCCGTCGATCCGCGGCAGCCGTATGACGTGCGCGACCTGATTCGCGCCATCTGCGACGACAGCGACTTTTTCGAAATCCAGGAGCACTGGGCCGCCAACATCGTCATCGGTTTTGCACGGCTCAACGGTGAGACCGTCGGCGTCGTCGGCAACCAGCCGCTGGTGCTCGCCGGCGTGCTCGACGTGGATTCATCGGATAAGGCGGCGCGCTTCATTCGCTTCTGCGACGCATTCAACATTCCCCTGATCACCTGCGTCGACCTGCCGGGCTACCTGCCGGGCGTCGACCAGGAACATGCGGGCGTGATCCGTCACGGCGCGAAAATACTCTATGCCTACAGCGAAGCCACTGTCCCGAAAGTCACCGTCATCCTGCGCAAGGCCTACGGCGGCGGCTACATCGCCATGTGCTCCCGCCATCTGGGCGCGGATTTCGTCTTTGCCTGGCCCAGCGCGGAAATCGCCGTCATGGGGCCCGAGGGCGCGGCCAACATCATTTTCCGCAACGAAATCGCAAAAGCGGACGATCCGGACGCCATGCGGCAGCAGAAAGTACTCGAATACACGGAGAAATTCGCCAATCCCTACATCGCCGCGGCCAACGGTCATGTCGATGCGGTGATCGGCCCCTCGGAAACCCGTGATTTCCTGATTCACGCCATAGAGATTTCCCGCTCCAAAACTGAAATCCGTCCAGAGAGAAAGCACGGCATTCCGCCGTTTTAATCATGAGCGACGAAAAAAACATACAGCGTCTCGTCATCGACGACACCCCCTACGAGACCCGTTTTACCCGGAAATTCGAACGGCGGAAGTCCTGGCAGCCGCCCGATCCGCGGCAGGTGCTCGCGTTCATTCCCGGCTCCATCGTGGAAATTCATGTCGAGGCCGGTCAGCGCGTGCGCTGGGGCGACAGCCTGCTCATCCTGGAAGCCATGAAAATGAAAAACGACGTCACCGCGGCGCAGGATGCGCTCGTGAAGGCCGTACACGTGAAAAAAGGTGACAAAGTTATGAAAAATCAGTTGCTAATCGAGTTCGAATAGTGTATATTTGATCTCCCTCCCTCCCCCCATGGGCTGTCCGCATTTGCGCGGGCGGCCCATTTTTTTTGTCCCTGCTGCTTGACAATCGCCCGACCGGGAGGTATGTTGGCGATAACTCCTGGATCTCCATGGGATAGGTCCGGAGAGAGGCATGCCGGCAAGGCTGAGCGCGGACGGTCGATGCCCCGTTGCGGTCAAAAAAGAGTTGTTGCTTCTTGTCGCACTTTCTGCAATTTTAGCGGTACGCAGCTGTTCCCACCAAATCGAACGCACATGGGTTATCGCAATATCGCCGCACACACGAGACTGCACCTTCGTCCCGCATTATTTCTCGCCCTCCTGTTTTTCGCCTCCTGCTCCGACGACGAACCTGTGGCGCCCGTGCCCGACAATCCGGGTATCCCCGAGATCGAGCAGCGCGTGCATACGCTCATCAACCAGTACCGCGTCGACAAGGGTCTGGCGCCGCTGACGCTCACGGATATCATGACGACGCAGGCCCGCAATCACAGCAATGACATGGCCGACGGCAGCGTAGAGTTCAGCCACGACGGTTTCAAGGATCGGGTCGACGCCATTAAAACGCAGATCGCGATCAGCAGTGTGGGGGAAAACGTCGCCAGGAACTCCGGGTACAGCGATCCCGCGCGCATCGCCTACGACGGCTGGCTGAACAGCGAAGGACATCGGGAGAACATCGAGGGGGATTACGATCTCACCGGCATCGGCGTGGCGCAGTCGCGTTCCGGCGTATACTACCTGACACAGCTGTTCGCCAAGCGCCGCTGACCACATCTGCCATACGCATAAAAAAGCCGTCATGTCCATCCGCAGAGCGGGATGTGCATGACGGCGATTTCTGTGTTCCTCGTGGGAACGTCGGGAGGCGTTACCTGCTCGAGGGACGCTTCTGGCCCTGGCTTTCGAGGCCCAGCGCCTTGGCGACGGTGACGCCGATGACGGCGGGATTCTCAACGACGTGAATGCCGGCTTTTTTCATGGCCTTCATCTTGTCCGCCGCAGTGCCCTTGCCGCCTGCGATGATGGCGCCCGCATGTCCCATACGGCGTCCCGGGGGAGCGGTGCGTCCTGCGATGAAGCCGATGACGGGCTTGGTCATGTTCTTTTTGACCCAGGCCGCGGCTTCCTCTTCCG
>JAVVFP010000461.1:0-2998 GCA_032250495.1 Bacteroidota bacterium
GTGATCACGCCGGCGGTGGATTGGTTGGAGAGCCGCGGCACACCGCGCATGCTCGCGTCGACCATCATGTTCCTGCTCTCGCTCGGTACCTTCATCGTCGTGGCGTATTTCCTTTCCCCGCTGCTCTACGACCAGGTCATGGTGCTGCAGGAACGCGTCAGCTTCGGTGAAATGCGCAAGAGCATTCCCCAGGTCGAGAGGCAGATCGTCGAGTCGATGTCCTTTCTCGGCGTACGCGATCTGCACCTGACCACGCGCATCGAAGATCTCGCCAGCACGCTGTTCGACAATCTGCTCAATATCGCCTCCGGTATCGTGGGACTGATGATTTTCGTGGTCATGACGCTCATTTCCACTTTTTTCCTGCTCAAGGACAGCCGCAAGCTCAAGAAGTCCCTCATCGAAATCGTTCCGAACCAGTTCTTCGAGATGTCGCTGAGCATCCTGCACAAAATCGACTGGTCGCTCGGCGCCTATCTGCGCGGCATACTGCTCGACGCCTTCGTCATCGGACTGGTGACCACCTTCGCGATGTGGCTGCTGGAAATCCCGAACTTCATGCTCATCGGACTCGTCGCCGCATTCGCCAACCTGGTCCCGTACCTCGGTCCCCCCACGGCCGCACTGGTCGCAAGCAGCATCTCCGTCATCACGCTCGGCACGTTCGAGCAGGTGCCGCTGATACTCATCACATTCACCCTCATCCGCCTGCTCGACGATTCCGTCATTCAGCCGCTGACCATCTCGCAAAGCGTCAAGCTGCATCCGCTGACCATCATCTTCACCATACTGATCGGGGGACAGTTGTTCGGCATCCTGGGCATGCTCTTCGCCGTCCCTGTCGCCGGTGTCATCAAGGTCATGGCGTGGGAACTCTACTCGGGCCTCAAACGCTACCGGGCGGTGTACTGATCATTTTTTTTGTCTCATCCACACACGGCAACTCATGTCCGATGCACAGCACGACGATCCCGTCATCCGTCGCGGTGACATACTCGAAATCGATATAGAAAAAGCGGCCTTCGAAGGAAGATCCATGTCCCGCGTGGGCAACATGGTGGTCTTCGTCGACGGCGCCGTGCCGGGGGACAGGGTGGAGGCGCAGGTCTACCGGAAGAAAAAGCAGTTCGCCGAGGCGCGCGTCGAAAAACTGCTGCATCCCTCGCCGGACCGTGTCGACCCGGCCTGCCGGCATTTCGGCGTCTGCGGCGGCTGCAAATGGCAGCACATGTCCTACGAACGACAGCTGTTCTGGAAACGGGAACACGTCGTCGACGCCTTCACGCGCATCGGGGGCTTCGACGCGCCGCCCGTCGCAGAAACGCTTCCGGCCGTCGCGCCCTTCTGGTACAGGAACAAGATGGAGTTCTCCTTCGGCGAGATGCGCTGGCTCATGCCGGATGAGCTCGGCGTTGTCGACCGTGACGCGGAGCTGTTCGCCCTGGGACTGCATATCCCGAAGCGCTACGACCGCATTCTCCACATCGATGACTGCCGCCTGGAATCGCCGGAGAGCAACGCGATACTCAATGCCACGCGGGAATTCTTCCTCGCCCATGACATTCCCGCCTACTCCACGCGCACGCATACCGGCGACCTGCGCAACCTCGTCATCCGCGAAGCCAAGCACACGGGAGAGCGCATGGTGTACCTGGTCTCGACGCATCGCCGCGAGGAACTCATCGGCGATTACGCGGCACTGCTGCAGCGGGAGGAGTTCGCCGTCAGCACCTTCGTGCATGGCGTGACCGACAGGAAATCATCCGTCGCCGTGGGTGACGAAGACATCGTGTATTTCGGGGACGGGACCATACGCGAGCAGCTGGGCGCGAACAGTTTCCGCATCTCGCCGACCTCCTTTTTCCAGACCAATACCCTGCAGGCCGAACGCCTCTACGCCCTTGCGGAACAGGCGGCGGCGCTGCGGAAAGAGGACGTGGTCTGGGACCTGTACTGCGGCACGGGCACCATATCGTTGTTCATCGCGCGGGACGTGCGGCACGTGGTCGGCGTCGAGCTCAACGCGTCGGCGATAGCGGACGCGGAGAAAAACGCGCGGGAGAACGGCATCGACAACACGACCTTTCACTGCGCCGACATCGTCGACTTCCTCGGCGATCGTGCGCCCACCGATGTCCCTGCGCCGGACGTGATCATCACCGATCCGCCGCGGGCGGGCATGCACACGAAAGTAGTGGAGGCGATCGGCGAATCGGGCGTGCCTCGCCTCGTCTACGTCTCCTGCAATCCCGCGACCAGCGCGCGCGACTGCGGCATGCTGCGCGAGCACGGCTACCGCATCGAAAACATCACACCCGTCGACATGTTCCCCCATACCTATCATATCGAATGCGTCATCACCCTGCGAAAGGACGACTGATGCGCATCGCGTCCCTGATCACGCTGCTCTTCATGCTCGCTGCGCCGGCCACGGCGCAGCACAGGGGCGATGCGGGCGTCGATCATGACCGTGGCGTCGATCATGATCTCGATGTGTTCGTCCAGGACGCGGTGGACATCCTGTCCGCCCCTGCCGATTTCTCCGCGACGGACTGGCTGCACAGCGGCATGGTGCTCGCGGCGGGACTGGCCGCGTGGTCGGTGGACGAGGAGGTGCGTGGGTGGACGCAGGAGAGGCGCACCGCAGCCGCGGACGATTGGCTGCGCGTGGGCGATTACTACGGCGGCGGGGTGACAGGGGGACTGCTGGGCATCGGCCTCTTCGGCGGAGGATGGGCCGCGGGCGACGAGTGGACGCGCGTTACCGGACGCATGATACTGCAATCCCAGTTCTACAGTACCTTCGTCACGCATCTGCTCAAGACGGTGCTCGGCCGGGCACGCCCTTTCCGCAACGAGGGGAAAAACAGCTTTCTCTTCTTCCGCATCGACAATGCGTACTGGGCGCATCCTTCGGGGCACGCCACCTCGGCCTTCGCCCTCTCGTCCACTCTCTCACGCCGTGTCGGCAACCTCCCGTTCTCCGTCCTTCTCTACT
>JAVVFP010000462.1:0-2998 GCA_032250495.1 Bacteroidota bacterium
AGATCCACACCGAGCTGTGCCGCGAGCAGGGCCGATGCGCGGTCCTTGTCGATGACCGCTTCTGAGCCCACGACGCGGTGATCCGCATGTTCGATCACGGGAATGCCGCCCCCGCCGCAGGCGATGACGATCATCCCTTCGTCCACCAGGTGCTTGATGATGTGCCGTTCGAACACCTCCTGCGGTTCCGGTGACGCGACGACGCGGCGGTAACCGCGCGCACTGTCCTCGACGATGTCCCATCCCATGCGGCGCCGCTTCTGTTCGGCTTCTTCCTTCGAATAGAAGGGACCGATGGGTTTGGTGGGATTCTCGAAGGCGGGGTCATCGGCATCGACACGCACCTGCGTGAGCACGGTGGTCACCGGGGTCGTGAGTCCCACCTGCCTGAGCTCATATTCCATCGCCCGTTGCAGCAGGTAGCCGATTTCACTCTGCGTCGTGGCGACGCAGACGTCGAGCGGATGGGTGTACACTTCGCCGGCGGCACGTTCGGAGCGCATGAGAGCGGCCCCCACCTGGGGACCGTTTCCATGCGTGATCACGATGCGCCAGCCACGCTTCACCATCGCAGCGAGGCTCTGCGCCGTGGCGTGCGCGTTGGCGAGCTGCTCGTCGATGGTTCCGCGCTCACCGGCACGGATGAGCGAATTCCCGCCGATGGCAATCAGTGCTGTACGGGACATGCGCGACCTCTTATTTTTTCATCAGCTGATACATGACGGCTTTCTGTGCGTGCAGGCGGTTTTCGGCTTCGGGGAAGACCACGGAGTTCGGCGCGTCGATGACGCCGTCGGTGACTTCGTCGCCGCGATGCGCGGGCAGGCAGTGCATGAAAATGGCGTCGCTCTTCGCGTGTGCCATCAGATCCTCGTTGACCTGGTACGGCATGAAGATGCGTCGGCGCTCTGCGGCTTCTTCTTCCTGTCCCATCGATGCCCAGACGTCGGTGTACACCGCATCCGCGTCTTTGACGCCTTCTGCCGCGTCATGCACGACGGAAATCTTCGCGCCGGTGGCCTTCGCGTCCTCGGTGGCCTGCTGGAAGGCGATGAGATTGGGCTCATAGCCCGCAGGACAGGCGACGGTGACGTCCATGCCCAGGCGTGCGCCGGCGAACATCAGGCTGTGCGCCACGTTGTTGCCGTCACCCACGTAGCAGAGCTTGCGGCCCTTGAAGTCCCCTTTGTACTCCTTGATGGTCAGGAAGTCGGCCATGGCCTGGCAGGGATGCGTGTAATCGGTAAGTCCGTTGATGATGGGGATGGAGGCGAATTCCGCCATGTCGATGACGATTTGATGCGCGAAGGTGCGGATCATGATGCCCTGCACCATGCGCTCGAGGTTTTTGGCCACGTCGTATACGGATTCGCGCTTACCGAGATTGATTTCTGCGGGCGAGAGATACAGCGAGTATCCGCCGAGCTGCTGAATGCCGATGTCGAAGGTGGTGCGCGTGCGCAGGGATGGCTTTTCGAAAATCATCGCCAGCGACTCGCCCTTGAGTGCGTCCGCGTACTTGGCGCGGTCGGCTTTCATGTCGAGGGCGATGTCGAAGGTCTGGAGGATTTCCTCCTGGCTCATGTCACGGACGGTCAGAAAATCTTGTGCTTTCACGTGTGCGTACTCCTGTCGGGCACGTCTGTGCCGCGCTTGACTGTGGAACGGAAAAATATCTGAATGACAATTGATGGCGTGTGCGCAGGCGCACGAGAGGAGGAAGGGGGGTCAGATGGGAGCATCCGTACTGTAATGCTTGAACTGCAGGATCTTGCGCGAGCGCGTACTGCAACGATCCGCGCACCGGGAAACGCTTCCGGCGGAATGCGTATCGTCAGGGATAGTATGTCGGCTCCAGCGCTTGTACATAAGTTCCGCAGTTTTTTGAACTTTGGGCCTCTGATGCCCCTTCCCTAAAAATCGCAATCTTCCTGCTTCCGCACAAGGGAAAACGGATAAGATAGGGCAAATTTCAGATGGCAGATGATTAATGGAAAGAAGGAAAGAAGGAAAGAAGGAAAAATGGAAACATGCACCTGTTATCGTCCCCACGCTCTGCGTGGGGACGGCGATCGGCGCCGCTCCGCGGCGACTGGCAGATTGAATGAACGCGGAGCGTTCAGGATGTGCGTCCCCACGCTGGAGCGTGGGGACGATGCAGAAATCTGTAATCTGCAATCTTACAATTTTCATTCCCGCGGTGCGGGCTTGATGCTCATACCGAGGATAATCCCGAGGGCCACGCTCCACAGGGCGGCGAGGCCGATCTGGTATTCCTTCGGGAGTGCGAAGGTGACGGTGTGCGCGGGAATCCAGAACCACACGAGGGTTTTCAGAGCGGTTTCGATGCCGGCGAAGGACCAGCGGCGCAGGATGAGGTTGTCCTCGACGCGGTGGAAATACATCATCTGCGGACCGAAGAACACGTTGGTGAATACCGAGACGCTGAAGGCCCAGCCGATGCCGTCCGCGCAGAAGCCCGGCAGGAGGCCGTGGTCGATCAGCGCCAGCACGGCGCCTTTCATCATCGTGAAACCGTACTTTATGACGATGCCCAGCAGCGCCCATGCCAGCATTTTCCCCAGCATCTCCAGCGGGGTGTTCGGCAGTCCGGGTTTTTTGGTGCGCAGCGTGTGTGATATGATTTCGCCCAGCGTTCCGAGAATGCCGAACTGAATCGCGGCGGAGGTGAGCGGTTGTGAGGTGACCCAGGAGATGTACCAGTCCATGTCGGCTTCTTCGTTCGTTGCAGATACAGGAGATAAAGATAGGGAAGGATGGTACTATGGAGCAAAAGGCAACCAGCCGCCTTCGTATCCGCGCCGATGGCGCAGGCACTACGGCGTGCCATGCAGAGTGCACGGAGGCAGCTCAGTTGACACAGAGGATATGCAGGCTTGCGATTGTGCCGTCATTCTGCGTACTCTGTGCCAGAATCTGTTTCCACTGTGGTTGCCTTTCATGCATATCCCCGAATGGAATCCCGCCTGGTCGGAAA
>JAVVFP010000463.1:0-2992 GCA_032250495.1 Bacteroidota bacterium
CTGTATGGTTTCTTCACATTTCCGATTTTGATTCGGGCGTATGTGAAATACTCGAATTTCACGGAAAACTCCCGCAGTACCGCTTCGCGGTCGTCGGAACTGCCGCGAAAATCCAGCTGCGCCTCAATATCCTTGGAGAGCCTGATATCGGCCTGGAACTTCCCTTCGTAATAAAACTCCTGGTTGAACTCCGCGACAGGATTCCTGTCGTAAACCCTGACACCGGTGGCGCCGAAACCGGAAAATTCGACCTCCTGGGCGCGCGCGTGCAGCAGGGGCAGCAGCAGCGCGAAAGAGAGGAAGAAGTGCATGCGCATGGCATACCGGGGGAGGCGGGGTGTGAAGGGAGCGCTCATGATACTCTGCGGTAATAATCGATTCGGGTAAAGGTAGCGAATATGGGCAAGCTGCGAAACAGCGGAGCGGAATATCAGTACTCGAAACGGTATTCCTGCAGGCCCGTCCGGAAGGGCAGCGTAATCTCGAAGCGCCGGCGCGCTTCATCCTGCACGATATGCGCACGGTCTCGTTCATTATCGTCATCGAAAAGGAGGGTCTCGTCGTTGATACGGATACCTCGCGGCATCGCCGTCGAACCGAGCATGCGGAAACGGATGTGGCGGATCGCTGAGGCCCAACGGCCATCGCTGCTTTCCACATGCAGTACCCAGGTCAATCCTTCACTCGCGAGGCGGAATCGAATTTCATCGTATGCGCCGTCACGGTAGCCGAAACCATCCCCCGCATCCAGGTACAGCGTGTAGGATGCACCGTCCTTCGGGACGATGTCTACGATCAGTTCCGTCAGTGGCTTTTCTCCGCTGAACTGCTGAACATCGCGTCGGGGAACGATGGCGCCGGAACGGTAAAAATACGGAAGCCGTTCGAGTGGCGCATCGACGAGTATGCGCCGTCCGCCCTCGTGGCTATCCCCGGTCCAGGGATCCAGCCAGCGGCCCTGCGGCAGGTAAACGGTCTGTGACCGTGCATGTTCCTCCACCACGGGTGCCACGAGCAGGGCCGGACCCGCGAGGTAGGTGTGCTGCCAGTCGGCACGCGCACAGACGGGATCCTCCTGGAAATCATAGAATAGTGGACGCATGAATGGGGTGCCGTCCCGCGAGGCGCGGCGCATTTCACTGTAGAGATACGGCAGCAGTTCATATCGCATATTGATGTAATTGCGCACGATGTCCTCTGTCCATTCGCCGAAAGACCAGGGAGACTGATCCGGCGTATCGTAGTGACTGTGCGTGCGGAAAAAGGGAGTGAAAACCGATGCCTGTATCCAGCGCACGTACAGCTCCGGGGATGGATGCCCGATGAAGCCGCCGACATCGGGACCGCAGAAGGGCATGCCGGAGAGGCCGAGGCCCTGGCACATCCGGATTGCGAGTCGCAGATCCTCCCATTCCGCCCGGTTGTCTCCCGTCCATACCGCGGCGTATCTCTGCGTCCCTGCGAATGCGGCACGCGTCAGGAGGAACGGTCGTCTGCCGGGATGCGACGCGCGCAGTCCTTCGTACGAAGCCTGCGCTTCGAGGTGGGCGTACACGTTGCGGATTTTTTTTATGGTTGATCGGCGTCCTCCGTCATCGAACTCGACCAGCGTCGGAAATTCCCGCCCCCAGACCGCGGGTTCATTCATGTCGTTCCAGAAGCCGTCAATGCCGAGGTCCACCAGGTTCGCATAGTACCCACTCCACCAGTTGCGCGCCGCCGGATTCGTGAAATCGGGGAAGTGGCACCATCCCGGCCAGACCTCGCCGCTGTAAGGTGTCCCGTCAGGATAGCGGGCGAAAAAATTCTCACGGACGCCCTGCTCGTACACCGGGTAGCCCTGCTCGATCTTTACCCCCGGATCGATAATGGGGACGACTTTGAAGCCCATATCCTCGAGATCGGCGAGCAGGCGGCCCGGATCCGGGAAACGCGTGCTGTCCCAGGTGAAAACCCTGTATTCGTCCATATAATGGATGTCGAGATATATGACGTCGGCGGGAATGCGCCTGTTTCGGAAATTCGCCGCGAGGTCACGGACCTCGAATTCCGGGTAATAGCTCCAACGCGACTGTTGATAGCCCAGCGACCACATCGGCGGCAGCGGCATGCGTCCGGTCAGGGCGCTGTAGCGGCGCACGACGTCGGAAACGGCGGGTCCGAGCATGATGTAATAGTTCATTTCCCCGTCCTCCGCCCCGAAGGAAAAGACACGGTCGCTTGCTGCTCCCATGTTGAAGGTACTGCGGTAGCTGTTGTCAAAGAACACGCCGTATGCGCATGCATCCCGCAGTCCGATGAAAAACGGCACGGACACGTACAGCGGATCCATGGGGTGATGGTAGCCAGGGAAATCTGAATTCCACATCGTGTAGAAAGATCCACGCCTGTTCATGGATCCGGTTTTCTCCCCGAGACCAAAAAACTTCTCATCCGGGTGCAGCGTTTTCCAGACCTGCACTTCCTTCCCGTCCCACGCGTGTCCGAAGGCCGCATCGTCCTCGAGCACGACCCGGTCCTCCACATCGCGGAAAAGCAGGCGGAGCGGAAACTTGTTCAGTATGGCACTGCCACCGGGAAAACGCAGCGTCAGGTCTCCCGGATTGTCGACGACTTTCCATTGCAGAAGGAGATTTTCCTCGGCGATGACCGCGTAGCTCGGGATATTCTGTATGACTCCGTCACGACCGACCTGTACGCGGACAACGGCGCTGTCGATCAGTGTCAGGCGCAGCACGTTATTCGCCGCCCGCACCGTGATCTCCCTGTCCGTCGCGGTATGCGATTGATAGGACCCGAGGAACGTGTAGCGATCTGCATGCAGGGGCGTGGTTCCCAGGAGCAGGACGAAGAAGCAGATGAATGTGTGAAGCGGTTTCATAAGGCAACCATCATTGTTAGCGGAACGTCCAGCAGCGCGCGACCATCGTAGGGACGAGCAGGACGGATCAGACCACGGTAATGCAGTGCATCGCGCCGGGAAATCCCCGTG
>JAVVFP010000464.1:0-2976 GCA_032250495.1 Bacteroidota bacterium
AATACAGGGGGGGGTAGGGTTTATTCATGTGTTCCTCGTATGTCGTCAGTACAGTCCGCCGCTCTCCTCCGCGTAGGGACGCAGACGCTCCTCGATCAGTGTCCGCGCCCGGTCGAAATCCACGTCGGCGATGGACGCGGCGTCGCGCGTCAGGTCCTCGAGGATGCCGTGTTGAATTTCCCCGCGTTGAAGTGCGACGGCATAGGGCGTGCGGTGAAAAGTCACCATGGAATACAGGGGAATGAAATGCGAAGGGAAGCGCGTCTCCAGCGCGAGGCCGACTTCCTTCATGAGCAGGAAGCGGGCGTCGGCGACGCGGTCGCGCATTTCGACGAAATTGTGCAGCGCGAGATCGGCGATGGCATCGGCGTTCGCTTTTCGGCGCTCCTGGTATGCGTGGAAAACCCGTTCCCACGCAGTTCCGAATTCCTCGATGCACTCGTTGAGCACCGTGCAGTCCTCGAAAGCGCAGTTCATCCCCTGTCCGTAAAAGGGGACGATGGCGTGGGCCGCATCCCCGAGCAGCGCGGCGGTCCCCCCGACATGCCAGGGATAACAACGGACGGTGCCGAGGGCGCCGGTGGGGTTCTGGAAAAAGTCCTGCGCCAGCGTGGGCATCAGCGCCGTCGCATCCGGGAATTCCTTCGCGAAGAAATTCTCCACGTCTCCGGGGGTCTGCAGGGATGAGAACGCGGGATTGCCGTCCTGCGCGAGGAAAAGCGTACAGGTGAAGCTGCCGTCGAGATTCGGCAGGGCGATGAGCATGAAGGAACGCCGCGGCCAGATATGCAGCGCATGTTTTTCGAGGCGGTGCGTGCCGTCCGGGGCGGACGGAATGTGCAGTTCCTTGTAGCCGTGCGGCAGGAAATCCTCCGTGGCGTCGAAGCCTTCGAGCTTCTCCATGCTGCGGCGGATTGCGGAACCCGCACCGTCACTGGCGATGACGGTGTCCGCCGAGACGGCGTATGATGTCCCCGCGTTTTCATCGGTGAAATGCACGATGCCCCGTGCGAGGTCCATGCCGTCGCAGCGCTGGCGGAAGCGCATCGTCACGCCGTCGTGCCGTTCGGCCAGGTCCATCATCCGTCGGTTCAGTTCCCCCCGTGAGACCGAGTAAATGACTTCGCTGTCGTCCTTTCCATAGGGCTGATAGGTAAGCGTGCCGTCGACGGCGTGCATCATCCGGCCCCGCATGGGAATGGCGAGACGCATGATCTCTTCGCGGAGTCCCACTTCACCGAGCGCATGGATGCCGCGTGTCGACAGCGCGAGGTTGATCGAGCGTCCGGCGCTTATCGTTTCGCGGCGCATGTCAGGTCGTCGCTCGCGCACGTCCACGTGGAAGCCGCGCCTGGCGAAGTAGACCGAAAGCAGGGAACCGGCGAGTCCGGCGCCGACGAGAAGGATGCGGGGGGGAGCGTCATTCATACGATGTGCCTGTCGGGAAATCACGTGTTTTCGAAAAATGCATTGAAAAGCGTCGCAAAGCGCAGGACGTCCCCGTAGCTGTTGTACAGCGGGACCGGTGCGAGGCGGATGACATCCGGTTCGCGCCAGTCGCAGATGACATCGTGCGCGCTGAGATGCTCGAACAGGGCGCGGCCGACGCGGTCGACGCGCAGAGACAGCTGGCAGCCGCGTTGCGCGGGATCGGACGGCGTGATGATGTGCCAGTCCTCGCGCGGCTGCGCGAGCAGCAGGTATTCGAGATAGCCGGTCAGGCGTTCGCTCTTGCCGCGCAGGGCGCTCATTCCCGCTTCGGCGAACAGTGCGGTGGAAGCACGGAGGGCCGCGAGGGGAAGAATGGACTGGTTGCTCAGCTGCCATCCCTCGGCGCCGCGCATGGGAACGAATTCCGCCGGCATGGCGAAGCGGCTGTCTCGGTCATGTCCCCACCATCCCGCAAAGCGCGGGAGCGTCGTGTCGTCCGCATGCCGTGCATGCACGAAGCAGCCGGCGGTACTTCCCGGACCGGCGTTGAGATACTTGTAGGAGCACCAGGCCGCGAAATCCACGTCCCAGTCATGCAGTCGCAGCGGCACGTTCCCGGCAGCGTGCGCACAATCGACGCCCACCATCACGCCGGCCCGGTGGGCATGCCCGGTGATGGTGGCGATGTCGAAGAGCTGACCGTTGTAATAGTTGACGCCGCCGAGAAGGAGCAGGGCCGCGCTGTCGCGGTGCCGGTCGATGGTCTCGAGCACCGCGTCGGTGCTGAAGCGTCCGTCCTCGCCGATGGGAATTTCCACCATGGCGCCGGCGGGATCGTAGCCGTGGAAGCGCAGCTGCGAAGCGACCGCGTACTGGTCGCTGGGGAAGGCGCGCTCTTCGATGATGATTTTGTGGCGCGCGGACGTGGGACGATAGAAGGATACCATCATCAGGTGCAGATTCACCGTCAGGGAATTCATCACCACCACTTCCCCGGGGAGGGCGCCGACGATGTCCGCGGTCTGTTCGGCGAGCAGCTCGTGGTAGGACATCCAGGGATGCCGCGCGTGAAAATGTCCTTCCACGCCGAGCCGCGCCCAGTCCCCGAGTTCTTCCTCGATGCACCGGGCCGTCTGCTTCGGCTGCAGGCCGAGGGAATTGCCGCAGAAATATACGCTCGGCATGCCGTCCCTGCCCGGCGGCAGGTGGAAGCGGTTGCGGAAATCGCGCAGGGGATCTTCGGCGTCGGCGCGTGCGGCCCAGGCCGGGTCGGTGGAGTAGTGGACTGTCGCGTCGCTCATGAGTGCTGTTCGGTATCAATGGAGAAGAGTATCGGACGGCTGGGCGCCGCGTCCGCGACGAAAGGTGCCAGCTGGATATCGAGAAAGTACCGACCGTCGGGAAGATGGTTCGGGACGTAGATCATTTCGGTGACGGTACGCATGGAATGCTCCGCCGCATCGACCCGGTGACTTCCCTGTTCGACTTCCCAGAAGAGGTGATGCGCGCTGAGCCGACCTTCGTCCCGCGCGCGGTCGAGCGACG
>JAVVFP010000465.1:0-2957 GCA_032250495.1 Bacteroidota bacterium
GTGGAGATACCGCAGGAAGCGTTTCTCGCGGTGCTTTCCATGGAGGATTAGGGTGCAAATCCCCGCCACCCCGCAACTACGCAGGAGGCGCTCCCGTATCAGCGTTTTTCTCACGCACAGCGCATTCAGTACGCATCCCCAAAATTCCGCAGGCGGAGTATCATGAAAAAAAGCATCCAGGAAACACTCAAGTCGCTGGGTTTCGCCCTCGTCGCCGTGATCTTTCTCAACAGCTTCGTCCTGGCGTCCTTCCAGGTGCCGACCGGTTCGATGGAAAACACCGTCATGGCAGGGGATTTCCTCTTCGTCAACAAGTTCATTTACGGCGGCACCACGCCCCCGACCATTCCCCTGCTGGGCATCATCTTCGGAACGGAGATCGAGCTGCCGTTTTTCCGGACGCCCGGCTTCGCCGAACCGGAGAAAGGCGACGTCATCGTGTTCATTTTTCCCGGTGAGCGAGACCGCGTCGAACCGTCGCTGGGTTTCCAGTACTATCTGAAGCGATGCGTGGCCACGGCGCGGGATACCATCCGCATCGTGGACAAGGTGCTGTACGTCAACGGGAAAAAGTTCGAGAATCCCGAGGGCGTGCATTTCATGTTCGAGCCGATGAGCGCGGACATGGCCGATCCCGGCATCTTTCCCCCGGGCAAGCCCTGGAATCGTGACCAGTACGGTCCCCTGGTAGTGCCGGGCGAGGGTGACGTGATCGAACTGACGCTGGACAACATACAGGAACGGGCGACGTTCATCCGCCGCGAGGGACATGAAGTGCAGATCAGCGGCGCGAATATCCTCATCGACGGAAAGACCGCGACGAGCTACACGGTAGAGCGCGACTACGTCTTCGGCATGGGCGACAACCGCGACGACTCCCTCGACAGTCGCTGGTGGGGCTTCATTCCCGCCGAGCACGTCGTCGGGACGCCGATGCTCGTCTACTGGTCGATGGATCCCACGCTCAACAACTTCTTCAAGAAAATCCGCTTCAGCCGCATGTTCACCCTGATCGACTGAGATGACCGAGGACACCCCACGGGAAGAACAGACGCAGGGAAAGGACGGACAGCGTTCGGGCGGCCTGCTGCGCGAATACTGGCGGGTGGTGCTCTACGCACTTTTCATCGCACTCTTCCTGAAAGTCTTTTTCGTCGAAGCCTTCGGCATTCCCACGCCGTCGATGAACAACACCCTGATGGTGGGTGATTTCCTTTTCGTCAATAAATTCTGTTACGGCGTGCGCACCCCGCGCGCCGTCCCTCTGACCGGCATCCGCCTCCCCCATACGAAAATCCTTCCCGGTTACACCGCACCTTCGCGCGGGGATGTCGTCGTTTTCGAATACCCCGGTGACGGGGAAACCGTCGCGCAGCCGAACGTGCTCAACTACGTCAAGCGCCTGATCGCCCTTCCCGGCGACACGGTGGAAATCGCCGGGCGGCGCGTGTTCATCAACGGCACGCGGCAGGGCGACCCCCCGGACGCCGTCTTCGGTCCCCACGTGCTGGGACAGGGCGATTTCGACGCGGACATTTACCCGAAGGGCTCCGGCTACAACCGGGACTGGTGGGGACCGATGGTCGTCCCCTACCAGGGAATGGAAATCACGCTCACCTTGGAGAACATCGACCAGTGGCGCCTCTTCATCGAGCGTGAAGGACACAGCGTGCGCTTCACCGCGGAAGGCACGGTGCAGGTGGACGGCAGCGCCGACAATATCTACACCGTGGAAAACGACTACTACTTCGTGCTCGGCGATCATCGTGACAACAGCGAGGACAGCCGCTACTGGGGCTTCGTGCCCGAGCGGAACATCATCGGCAAAGCCATGCTGATTTACTGGTCATGGAATTCCCGCATTCCCCTGAGCAGTCCTTTCGACCTGCTCAGCTCCATCCGCTGGGGACGCGTTTTCAGCGTCGTGCACTGAGCGATGCCTGGACTGTACCTGCATATCCCCTTCTGCGAAACGAAGTGCATTTACTGCGACTTCTACTCCATCGAATCCTTCCGGCAGTACGACGACTTCCTCTCCGCCCTGCACCGGGAAATCGCCATGCGCGCGGACGTCCTTCCCGAGCATACGCCATTCCACAGCATATTCTTCGGGGGCGGCACGCCCTCGCTGCTTTCGGACGTCCAGCTGGGCGGCATACTCGATGCGCTTCGCATGCGTTTCCGCTTCGAAGATCACGCCGAGATCACCGTCGAATGCAATCCCGGCACCGTGGACGAGGACAAACTGCGCGGCTACCGCGCGGCGGGCGTCAATCGCCTCAGCTTCGGCGTGCAGTCCTTTCACGCCGACGACCTGCAATTCCTCAGCCGCATTCATACGGCCGCCGAGGCCGAGGACGCCATACGGGCCGCGCAGGACGCCGGCATCGACAACGTGAACCTCGACCTGATGTTCTCCCTGCCCGGACAGACGACCGAACGCTGGATGCACAACCTCGCACGCGCACACGCACTGGGCACCACGCATTTGAGCTGCTACTCGCTCACCGTCGAGCAGGGCACCCCGCTTGCACACATGGTGCGCAACGGCATGGTGACCATGCCCCCGGACGAAAGCGACGCCGCGTTGTTCGAGCTTACGATGGACACGCTGACGGACTGGGGATTCCAGCAGTACGAAGTCTCCAATTACGCCCGCGAAGGTTGCACCTGCCGGCATAACCTGACCTACTGGCGTCACGAGGATTACCTCGGTTTCGGTCCCTCCGCCCACAGCACCTGGCGCGGCCGGCGCTGGTGGAACCTGAGCAGCCTGCAGCGCTACCTCGACGCCGTGGCCGCAGGACGGCTGCCCGAAGCCGGCGGCGAAACGCTCACACCCGCCACCCTCCGCAGCGAATACATCTACCTCCGCCTGCGCAGCGAGGGCATTCACCTCCCCTCCTTCTCCCGCCTCCACGGCGCGGGGGGGCGCCTGCGGGAGATCTACCTGCCCG
>JAVVFP010000010.1:0-17394 GCA_032250495.1 Bacteroidota bacterium
CTGCGCACGACCAACGGCGGCATTCCCGTCGAGCTGCAGTCCTTTTCCGCCGTGCGCGACGCGGACGGCAGCGTTCAGCTCCAATGGGTCACCGCGACGGAAAGCGGCAATTTCGGCTTCGAGGTGCAGCGACGCGACGCGCAGCGCTGGGAGACGCTCGGCTTCGTCGCGGGCGCGGGAAACAGTACCGCGGAACGGCAGTACGCATGGACGGACACAGACGTGCCGGCCGGCACGGGGATCGCGTATCGCCTGCGGCAGGTCGACACCGACGGGAGCGTGGAGTACTCACCCGTCGTGGAAGTCGCCGCATCCACCGCGGCGGCGCGCATGACACTTGACGCGTTCCCGCAGCCGATGCGCAATGGCGGCGGGATGCTGCGTGTCGGCATCGGTGCGCCCGGACATGTGCGTGTTCGCATTCACGACATGCAGGGACGCGTCATAACCACGCTGCTCGACGGTCCGGCTGAAGCGGGCACCCATGTCCTTCGCTGGAACGGCAGCGCACTGCCCGCAGGCGCCTATCTCGCAGTACTGCAGTCCGGCACGGAACGCGTTCAGCAAACTCTCCTCCTCCTGAAATAATCGTGAATTCATATGCCAGAACAGGATAAACAACAGCGCTCCCCGATGTCCCTGCAGGTGAAATATCTCCTTCAGGCGCTGGTCGTCATCGTCGTGACGGCCCTGACCGTGCTGCTGCTCTCGCGGCTTTTCCCCTTCACGCTCAGCGGCAGGTATTTCAGCGCCAGCGAGATCTATTTCCTTTCCGCCATCGCCAACCTCGTGTTCTTCCACACCCTGGCCTATCACATCATAGAAGAGGGACTGCAGCGCGTGCTCTTCGGCACGGCGCTGACCACGCTGATCACTTCGTCGATGATGTACGGCGTGTATTACCTCTACGCGCTCTGGCAGTAGCGGCAGCGATGCGGAACGGCGGATTCGAAGAACCGAACTATTCATCCACATACATATCATCTCAAATGGAGCAACGATGATCATCACGACCACCAACGGAATCGAAGGCAAAACCATCCAGGAGTACAAGGGCATCGTCACCGGGGAAGCCATACTGGGCGCGAATATCTTCAAGGACCTGTTCGCGGGCATCCGTGACATCGTGGGCGGACGTTCGGCGACGTACGAGAAGGAGTTGCGCAATGCGAAGGACATCGCGCTGAGGGAAATGGAGGAGCGTGCGACGGCACTGGGAGCAAATGCCATCGTCGGCGTCGACCTCGATTACGAGAATCTCGGCGCCAGCGGCGGCATGCTCATGGTCACGGCCAGCGGCACCGCCGTCAGCGTGCGCTGACGCCTGTCGTGCAATCCCTCGTACAGAAAATCCTCGACGCCCTCTTCAGCCTGCGCAACGGACTGGAGCGGTATTTCCAACGCTTCCGCGGTACCGAGCACACCTTCATGGTCATCGTCGCGGTGATCATCGGACTGCTCGGCGGACTCGGCGCGGTGGCGATACAGTGGCTGATCAAGCTCTGCCAGAAACTGTTCTGGGGAGAGTGGAACCTGACCGTGCAGTATCTCGAAACCGTCCCGGTCGCCTGGAAAATTGCCATACCGGTAATCGGCAGCGCCATCGTCGGCATCGTGGTTTACTACTTCTCCCGTGAGGCCAAAGGACATGGCGTACCGGAAGTCATGGAAGCCATCGCGCTTCGAGACGGAAAAATCCGTCCCCGCGTGGTCTTCGCCAAACTGTTCGCGTCTTCTGTGTACATCGGCGCGGGCGGGTCGGTCGGACGCGAAGGGCCGGTGATACAGATCGGCTCCTCAATCGGATCGGCTGTCGGACAGCTGCTGCGCGTCAATCCCCGCCGCACCAAGACCTTCGTGGCCTGCGGCGCGGCCTCGGGCATCGCCGCCGCGTTCAATGCGCCCGTAGCCGGTGCGCTGTTCAGCGTGGAAATCATTCTCGGCGATTTCGGCGTGGCGCAGTTCAGTCCCATCGTCATCTCCTCGGTCATCGCCACGGTGGTTTCGCGTCATTTCCTCGGGGACTTCCCCGCCTTCGAAGTCCCCGAGTACCACCTCGTCAGTCCCCTCGAACTCATTCCCTACGCCGTGCTCGGCCTGCTGGCCGGCGCCGTCGCCCTGCTGTTCACGAAATCGCTGTACACGCTCGAGGATTTCTTCGACAACATGAAGCTCAACGGTGTGCTGAAAACCATGATCGGTGGACTCGTGATCGGGTGCATGGGCGTGTTCGTCCCGCACATCTACGGCGTGGGATACGACACGATGAACATGGCACTGCTCGGACAGCTTTCCTGGTTGACCATGCTGCTGCTGATTTTCGCGAAAGTGTTCGCGACCGGCATCAGTCTCGGCTCCGGCGGTTCCGGTGGCGTGTTCGCACCTTCGCTGTTCCTCGGCACGATGACGGGCGGTTTTTTCGGCGCACTGGTGCACATGATCATGCCCGCGTATTCCGCTTCCTCCGGTGCGTACTCCCTCGTCGGCATGGGGGCGGTGGTGGCCGGAGCGACGCATGCGCCGATCACGGCCATCCTGATGATTTTCGAAATGACGAACGATTACAAGATCATCCTGCCCTTGATGATATCCTCCATCATCGCCACGGTGTTCACCACCAAGATGAGCAGTGAATCCATCTATACGCTCAAGCTGCTGCGCAAGGGCATCGACCTTTTCGCAGGACGCGACGTCAACCTGCTTCGCAGGCATCGTGTTCGCGACGTCATGCGGCGGGACGAAAACATCGTTTCCAACACGACATCCCTGCCCGCGCTGCTGCAGATCATGCTGGCGGGCAAGCATGAAGAATACTTCGTCGTCGACGATTCGGGCGCGCTGCAGGGCGTGATCTCGCTGCAGCAGGCGAAGGAGTTCATCGAGGACAAGGATATTCCCCCGGAGCTGGTGCTGGCGTCCGACCTGATGCGTACCGACGTACACTGCCTGCAGCCGGAGGACAATCTCGACCTGGTCATGCATCAATTCGGACGCATCGACAGCCGCCAGCTCCCGGTCGTCGAGAACGAACAGACGCGCATGCTCCTCGGCCGCGTGCGCGCCAAGGATGTGATCGACATGTACAACAAGGAAATTTTCAAGAAGGACCTTGTGGGTGGCATGCACTCCATCGTGTCCGGCATGGATCGCGACCGCACCATCGAAGTGTTCGAAACGCATCAGATCGTCGAAACGAAAGTGCCGGATCAGTTCGTGGGGAAATCGATTCGTGAGCTCGACGTGCGGAACCGTTACGGCGTGCAGCTCATCCTCGTGCGCAAGCGCCCGGAGGAGGACGATGTCGAGGCCGGCGATCCGTCGGAGCGTCCCGGAACCATGCCCGATGCGGATTACCGTTTCGAGGAAGGCGACGACGTACTCATCCTTGGCGAAAAAGAAAGCATCGAACGTTTCCGCCACGACAATCCGCGCGTCTGATCACCGCTTTCATTTTTCTTCCGGCACCTGTTCTACAGGCAGCGTGATGATGAAACATGCGCCGCCAAGCTCCGAGGTCTCGTAGCGCAGCGTACCGCCATGACCGTCGACGATGATCTCGTGACTCAGGGAAAGGCCGAGTCCGGTTCCGCTTCCTGCGGATTTCGTCGTAAAAAAGGGCTCGAAAATCTTTTCACGGAGCTTCTCCGGCACACCACGACCGTTATCCTCTATCACGACGACGGCGAAGCCGTTTTCCTCCCTGGTGCGCACGCGCACGATAGGTTCGTACTCCGCATTCTCCGTACCGCTGCGGTCGTTCACCGCCTGGAAGGCATTGTTGAGGAGGTTGACGAAGACCCGCGCGATGTCCTGCCGCACAACCGGTATGCTGCCGACACTGTCACCGTATTCCCGCTCAATGGTGACGGTAAAATTCTGCACCTGCGCACGCATGCCGTGGAAGGCCAGCGACACGTACTGATCGATAAATTCGTTCAGCGCCACGGGCTCTGCTTCGCCCGCCTTCCCGTGCGAATGCAGCAGCATGCTCTGGACGATGCGGTCGACGCGCGCGCCATGCTCTGAAATCTTCTGTGCGCTGGTCACAAGTTCGTCGACGAGCGGCGCAATGCGATCCGCCAACGCCGCATCCTCCCCTCCTTTCTCCAGTTCCTCCTTCAGTTCGTCGGCAATGTCCACGGAAGAAAGGGCGAAATTGTTCACGAAGTTTATGGGATTCTTGATTTCGTGCGCGATGCCCGCGCTCAGTTCACCGAGAGAGGCCATCTTGCTCGCGTACGTGAGCTTCGCCTGCGCGCTGCGCAGAGCGGCAGTGCTTTCTGCAAGGGCTTCGTTTTTCAGCTGCACTTCCTCGGTGCGCCTCTGCAGTTCCGCCGCCTGCTCCCGCAGCCTTTCTTCGAGAATGTGGCCTTGGCGATGCGCGGCGAGAAGGCGGCTCCGGAAGAACAGCAGCATCAGCGTGAGAACGACGAGCAGCACGAGTCCGCGAAACAGCCAGCTGCCCCACCAGGGAGCTTCGACGGTGAAGGCGAGCTGCGCATGCAGCGTCTGCGCATGCAGCGTCTGCGCATGCAGCGTCTGCGCATGCAGGGTGTATGGGACGGGAAACAGGAATGCGACGCCGAACAGAATTACGGCGATGTGACGCATCGTTCGATTCATGCGCGGTACCAGCTTATTCATATGCAGCCCTTCCTATCAGGCGAAAGATCAGTTACACGTACTGTTCTTTCAGTAGTATCCCCACGGTCTCGTCGAGCAGCTCCGCCCGCCGCAACTCCTCGAAGCGGTGGATGAGCTCACCGGGCTGTGCCCGGTTCTTTTCGCTGCCGCTGATATCGAGCGCCAGTCGTCCGCGGTGCAGCATGACCAGGCGGTCGCCGAAGTGCACGGCCTGCTGCATGGAATGGGTGACCATGAGCACGGTGAGATTCCCGGTATTCACGATCTGCCCTGTTATTTGAAGCACGAGATCCGCGCTCTGCGGATCCAGCGCCGCCGTATGTTCATCGAGCAGCAGCACCCGTGGCCGCTCCCAGGTCGCCATCAGCATGGTGACGATCTGCCGTTGTCCGCCGGACAGCGCCGCGACCGGCTGCGTCATGCGTGCCTCGAGGCCGATGCCGAGGTCCGCCAGCCGCGCATGTATTTCATCCCGGAGTTCCCGTGTCAACGCGAATCCGAGGTCGAAAGACCTGCCCCGCCGCGCGGCGAGTGCGAGGTTCTCCTCCACCGTCATATCGGGTACCGTACCACGAAAGGGATTCTGGAAAACGCGTCCGATACGTGCCGCCCGCTGATGCTCGGGCTGCGCTGTGATGTCCTCTCCATCGAGGAGGATGCGGCCGGAGGCGACGCGTTCAGAACCGGCGATCAGGTTCAGAAGCGTGGATTTCCCCGAGCCGTTCGATCCGACGATGACGACGAAGGAGCCACCGGCAAAACGCAGCGAGAGCGCTTCGAGCGCGTTGATCGCTTCCGCGCCGTGCCCTTCGTAATATTTCGAGATGCCTTCGAGTGCAAGCATGGTCACACCCCTCCCGCCGAGGCCGCTTGCTGACGCAGGGCACGGATGCGGGCGGGCAGCAGCAAGGCGATCAGAACGATCAGGGCGGTGATGAGTTTGAAATAATTGCCGGCGAGGCCGGTGAGCATGATATAGGAACGGATCAATTCGTAGACCGCGGCACCCAGCACGGCTCCGAAAAGCCTGACGCCGAAACTCCGCTGCCGCAGGAAGGCCTCACCGATGAGCACACAGGCGAGTCCGACCACGAGCATGCCCATTCCCTCGTCGAGCGCCACCGTGGCATAGTACTGCGCCCAGACCGCCCCGGAAAAGGCCGCGAGCGCATTGGAAATTGCCAGGGCGGCGATGATGCGCACGGACACGTTGGCTCCGAGGGCGCGAACGGACTGTTCGTTGGATCCGGCCGCGCGCATCGACAGGCCGAAGCGCGTTCGGAAAAACCAGAAGAGCAGCCAGCCGATCAATGCCGCCGTCACGCCCGAGAGCAGCATCACGACAGTGCGCACCGGCGAGTGGGAAAGTCCCAGCACCGACTGCATCGCGGTTCCGCCGAACACGGTCTGCGCAACGCTGCTGGCATAGGTGTACAGCGTGATATCCTGGTTGTATGGGTATGAGCCCTGTCCCAGTATCCAGAAATTGACGCTGTAGAGCCCGATCATGACGAGTATGCCCGCGAGCAGTTTCTCGATGCCGAAGCGGGTGATCAGGAGGCCGGTTACAAGGCCCGCGACGGCACCGCCGAGCATCCCGAGCGCCGTGGCTGTCACCGGATCCACGCCGCATATGATCATCCGCGCGGTGATCACGGCACCGAGGGCGAAGGAGCCGTCCACCGTGATATCCGGGAAACGCAGGATGCGGTAGCTGAGAAAGACGCCCATGGCAAGGGGCGCGAGTATGAAACCGATTGCGAGGGCGCCGATGGATACGGAAATCATGCTGTTCCCTCCCGGGTCGCCTCTGCGGCCCGCTCCGGAGGCTGCACATGCGTGTGCACATCCTGCAGGGGATGCAGGAACATGGCGCCGCGGATGAATTCGCTCTCCGTACTGCGCAGCGCGTTGCGATTGTCATACATCAGGTGCAGGACGGAGTGCACGTGTTCTTCGTCGACCAGCGCACGAATATAGGCGTTCGGGTCGATCTTCCCGGTCGGCATCGGCCGGTAGGCAAAGATCGCGGCATGCGCGTGTCCGTAGACGTCCGCTCCCGGTGCGAGCGGCCGCAGATACGGTGCCGGCTGCCGGGAAACGACCGCACAGAGAACGACCACGGACCGTGGGAAGGACGGTTCGGTGGTAAAGGCGAACTGCTGGCGCAACTCCGGTACGGTCCAGGAAAGTCCGTGCGGCACGGGGGAGAGACGGAGGGAACTGCCGATCAGCGAGGCGGTTTCGGCGATGAGCAGCAGGGCGGCATCGCCCTCGGTATGGGTGATCGCGAGGCGGGCCAGGCGGGAGAAGGGCATTCCGCGCAGCTGCTCCGAAGCCTCGAAGCGGAGCTCGGTACTGAATCGCGCATCGGCGACCATGCCGGAATACAGTGTGATCGCAGGGACGAACACCCCGTCCTCGATCATGTAATCCGGGTGATTGCGTTCGTCCGTCGGCAGACAGATGGTGACACCGCCGGCGGAGAGAAATTCCCCGAACTGCCGTTCCACCCCGCTGCCGACATCCCCGAAGGCGCCGATGCCAAAGCCAAAGCGTTCGGAGGGCAGCTTGAGCATTGTGTAGTGGTCCGACGCTTCATCACGCGGCGCGTGATAATCGACGCATCCCCGCGACTGCCTCTCCAGCGGGTAGAGACAGAACGATCCGCTACCGTCCTCCAGCGGCTCCATCGGATCGTCACGGCAAAGGCTTTCGTCTTCGGCCGTCTGCAGGAGAAGTTCCGTAAGACCGGACAGATCGAAGATATCCCGCACCTTCTCCGAGGGCTGCACGATGCGCAGTACTCCGTTGATGGCGCGCATCTGCTTGAGATACAGTAACAGCACGCGAAGGCCGGCGGAACTGATGAAACTGACGCCGGCGAGATCCAGGGAAATCTCGGCGGCACCGGACCGAACCGTCGTCTCCAGTTCGTTGCTGAGCGCGTCCGACCAGTACGCGTCAAGTTTCCCCCTGACACGCAGTATGTGGTGTTTCCCTGTGACGCTGCGCGTTATTTCCACCTGATTACCTCCTGAATCCGCGGAGGGGATTCTCAATCTTCATTCAGCACATTGTCCGCCCGGTCGATAACGCTCTGCGGAATGTCGAGTCCCGCATCGCGCGCGGCCTTCAGATTGACGATGTGGTTGAACTTCTGAATGCGTGCGAAGGGAATGTCACCCGGACTTTCTCCTCGCATGATGCGCACCGTCAGTTCGGCAGCGGTCATCGCGCCCTGTATGTAATCCGGCGCGACGACGATCACTGATCCCTGGTGCGCCTGCTCATCGACGAAGGAGAACACCGGGATGTTGTTTTCCCGCGCGACTTTGATGATGCTCGGGAAGGTGGCGCTGGTCAGGTTGTCCTCGATCTGGCAGATGGCATCAATCCCCAGGTCGATCAGGGACTGTGTCGCCTGCGGCACCGAGGACTTGTAGCTGACGCCGTAGGTCTCGAGCTGTAGGCCCGCCTGCGACGCGGCATCGATCAGCTCTCCCTTGTAAAACGTGGCGTTGAGTTCGGACTGCGAGAACAGCGTACCGATGCGGCGCACATTCGGCATTGCCTGCTTGATATAATCCATCATCGCCGTGAACGTCGTATTCGTATACACGCCGGTGAGAAAGGGCAGATGGTCCTTGTCATTGCGTCCCACGTCGGAGATCACGAAAGGATTCGCCACGACCATGAATACCAGCGGCAATCCTTCCCCGCGCTGTACGGCGGTATGCAGTGTGGGGGTCTGAAGCGAAATGATCATGTCGGTGCCGTCCGCCGCGGTCGCGTCGATCAGCGAAAGCACGGCATCGGCATTTCCCTGCGCATTGCGCGTCACGATGGTATAATCCTCACCCTCCTTGAGTCCCGCGAGATCGAGACCGGAGCGGAATCCCGCCTCCGCATCGCGCGTCTGGCGGAGCTCGTCGTACTTGATCATGCTGAGCTTCCAGTTTTTCTTTTCCGTCCCTTGATTTTCCTGCTTCTGGCAGGACCAGAGCACGGTCACGGACAGCACCGCGGCGAGCAGAACGCCGATTTTCCTGAGAGCCGGTCCAATATTGCACATCATCTGACGTTCCTCCATGGATTGATAGAATCACATATCTCGTCTGATCACGTCTACTGTTGCCGACCGCGGTACTCGAGCGCCAGCACCGTCATGTCGTCCGACTGTGCCGCGTTTTCCGCGTGCGCTTCGACATCTTCCATGATATGACGGACCATATCCTCGACAGGGTCGGCCGCGAGATTCTCGAGCAGTCGACAGAAGCGCTCGTCGGAATATTCCTCCCGCTCCTTGCTGAACGCCTCGACGATGCCGTCCGTATAGATCACCAGCCGCTCTCCCGGCGCAAACGTCACGGTGTTCTCATTGTATGCGAGCGACGCATCCACGCCGAGCACGGTGCCGCGCACCGGCTCGAGCTTCTGGACTCCGGTGCCATTGAGCCGGTACGGGGGGTTATGGCCGGCGCTGCTGTAGGTGAAGCGCCCGGTATCGAACTCGAGCACCCCGTAAAACAGGGAGACAAACATCGACGAAATGTTTTCGGCGCAGAGGGAACGGTTGACATGTGTCAGGCAATCGGCGGGAGGCGTGCCATCCATGGCTTCGGACTTGAGGAGGCTGCGGCTGGCCGCCATGATGAGCGCAGCGGCCACGCCCTTGCCGGAAACGTCCGCGATGGCGACGCCGAGCGCATTGTCCCGGATCTTGAAGAAGTCGTAAAAATCTCCGCCGACGCTGGCTGCCGGTCGCATGCTCGCGAAAAGCGCGAACTCCCTGTGTTCCGGGAAGGGCGGGAATTTCTTCGGAATGATCTCCTGCTGTACGCGGTTGGCCAGATCCAGTTCACGGTTGAGCCACAGGAGTTTTTCGCGGGCTTCCCGCGCCTCCCGCAGCGCGCGCACCTGCCCGACGGTTTTTTCGATGGTCAGTTCGAGATCCTCGAAATCGATGGGTTTGGTCACGAAATCGAAGGCCCCGCGGTTCATCGCGGTGCGAATGTTCTGCATGTCCCCGTATGCCGAGACGATGACGGTTTTGAAATCCGCGTCCTCTCTTTTCGCCGCGTTCGCAAGGAAAGTGAGGCCGTCCATCACCGGCATGTTGATATCGCACAGCACGACATCGAGCGCCGGCGTAGCGTCCACCACGGAAAGCGCTTCGCGTCCGTTGGCGGCAAAATAGAAATGATATTCGCCGTCTCTGATTTTACGCCGGAAACGCTGACGAATCAGAAGTTCGAGATCCGGCTCATCGTCGACAACAAGGATATGCGTCACGGCAGGGTGCCCCTCTCGGTTCCAGGGATCGGGTTATTGACAACTTTTCGGGAAATACACCGACAAAATAGAATATTTCCGCACATATCCAATGCGCGGGACAGTCGTTGCCGAAAGAAGCGAAGACCTGCGGAATGGGAATCAGACGTGGCGCGGCGCACCGGTGGTCCTGCCGAAAGCGCGCAGTGCAGCACCGAGGAGCGCGGCGCCGAGGACGATGGATATCCACGGCGAGAGTCCGAAGGCGGATGGGATCAGACCGACGCTGATCGAAACGACTCCGACGAGCAGGGCATACGGCAGCTGCGTGCGCACGTGGTCGATATGATCGCAGGCGGAGGCCATCGAGCTGAGAATGGTGGTGTCGGAGATGGGTGAACAGTGGTCGCCGAAGACGGCACCGGAGAGTACCGAGGCGATCGTACCGAGCGTAACCCCATATGCCGGATCTGCCGCGAGGCCGGCATCCTGTCCAAGTACCACCGAGAGCGGTATCACGATGGGCATTATGATTCCCATGGTGCCCCAGCTCGTCCCTGTCGAGAAGCTGATGACCGCCGCCACGAGGAAAGTGAGCGCGGGGAGCCACTGTGGCGGAAGGCTGCCCTTGAGAACCTGCACGAGGTAATCCGCCGTATGCAGTTCCGCGGTGATCTGCCCGATGCTCCAGGCGAGTGTGAGGATGAGCATGGCGAGCAGCATGGACTTGAGTCCGTTGAACCAGGCATCCATGGCCTCGGACACGCGGAGGATACGCTGGCCCACCGCCAGCACGATGGCCGTGACACAGCTCAGCAGCGAGGCCCAGAGCATGGCTTTGTAGGAATTCGCTGCACCGATGACACTGCCGAGACTGAAATCGTCGCCCCCCGCGGCGGCGATGGCCTCATGCCCGGTGTAATACAGTCCCCCGAGTGCACCGAGTACGACGACGACGATGGGAACGGCCGCATTCCACCAGCGGGGACGCACACCTGCATCCGGCAGCACGGCGGCGCTGTCGGTCAGGTCAGTCGCGAGCTGCGCCCCGTCGCGGTACAGCTGTCCACTGCTGTGCGCGCGGTGCTCGGCGCGGGCCATACTGCCGAAATCTCGTCCCGTAGCAGCGATGAGCAGACCGAACACGAGCGTCAGTATGGGATAGAAACTGTAGGGAAGCATGTCGAGGAATACCGCGTAGGCATTGTGGGCCTGCAGGTCCACACTTTTCATGGCGGCATCGATGAGTCCCACCTCGTAGCCGATCCAGGTGCTGATGAATAGAACCGCGGTCACCGGCGCTGCGGTGGCGTCGACGAGGAAAGCCAGTTTCTCGCGTGAAATGCGCAGGCGGTCCGTTATGGGGCGCATGGTGTTACCGACTATGAGCGAATTCGCGTAATCGTCGAAGAAGATGACGAAACCGAGCAGCCATGTGGCCAGCTGTCCCCCCCGTGCCGAGCGCGCGATGCGCGTCAGCTGTGAGGCGATGCCCAGCGTGCCGCCACTTTTCGATATGACTCCAACCATGCCGCCGAACAGCATCGAGAAGGCGATGATGGACATGTGGTCCGGGTCCGCCAGCGCGTCGATGATGTAGTGATCCAGGACGCGCAGGAAGCCGCCGAAAGGATCATAGTCGAACACGAACACTGCCCCGAGCCAGACCCCGACGAAGAGAGAGACGATGACCTGCCGCAACAGCAGGGCGAGCACGATGGCCAGCAGGGGCGGCAGTATGCTCAGTACACCGGGAATGCTGCGCAGCGGACGCGAATCCGCGAGTCCCCCCTCCGTCCACGTGACCGTGACGCGTCCACTTTCGGTGCGTTGCGCAGCTTTCGTTTGGAAACGTCCCGCGCGCAACCGCGCCGTTGCCTTCCCCGCATCCCCGATCGTCAGTCCCTCGAAACGCAGGCTGCCATGGGCGGTGGTGTCGACCGCGCCTGTGGCGTCCCGTACCATGACCTCCATGGTAAAGGAGACCCCGTCGAGTGCGAGTGCGGGCAGCTGCAGCTCCAGCGACCGGGCGTGCAGGACAGCGCCGCTCCCGGTCAGGAGAAGCACGAGTGCAAGAAGGCATGGCCGGAGAAATCGCTTCATGGCATCGGGGAATGGTAAAGCAGGAAAATGTACATGCGCCGCATTGCGATGCAAGTGCGCCGAGCTGAAACACCACCCTTTCTGACGCAGAAATCGCGTGCGGGAACTTGCATGCCCGTATCCCGCCTTCTAGTTTACAGCATGTTTCACCAATGATACGATACTATGGCATTGAAGTATTCCAAGGGCATGCCGGTGGGAACGCCCCTTCCGCCCTTCCGTCTCCCGGGTGTGGATGGCAACACGTGCTCGCAGGACGATTTCCGTGATGCGACACTTCTGGTCATCGTTTTCACCTGCAACCACTGTCCCTACGCGATGGCGAGCGAGGACCGGCTGATCGCGCTGCAGAAGGAGTTCGCAGACCGTGGAGTGCGTTTTGTTCTCATCAATCCCAACGACGCCGATCGCTATCCTGACGACTCTTTCGCCCGCATGATCGACCGCGCGAAGGACAAGAGCTTCCCTTTCCCGTATCTCTACGACGAGAGCCAGGACGTCGCGCGCCGTTTCGATGCGGCCTGCACGCCGGACATTTTCGTGTTCGACCAGGCGAGGACGCTGCGGTACAACGGCCGCATCGACGACAACTGGCAGGAGCCGGAGAAGGTGACGCGCGAGGACCTGCGCACGGTGCTCGAGGATCTCCTCGCGGGACGCGACGTCAGCATCGAGGCCGTTCCCTCGATGGGCTGCTCCATCAAGTGGAGAAGCTGAGCCTCGCACCGAGGGCTCTCGAAGGCATGCGCTTCAGTACCCTTCATCCTCGAAATCCTCGAAGGCGGTGAGATCTTCCCAGATACGCGCATCCTCTCCCCGGGAATCCCGCGGCGGGGACACGCGGCGGGTGTCGGCGACGATGCCCTGCCGGACCGTGAGCACAAGGTCCTCCCCACCCGCGGGGACTCCGTTTCCGTTCGCCGTCCCGCAGACATGCAAATCTCCGCTGTACCAGGTGGCCCAGATCCTTTCCTCCCCGACGAGCGCGTAGCGTCCGCGAATACTGTGCAGGTACAGCCGTCCGTCCCGTATCTCCCAGGTTGCGATGTACTGGCGCCAGCAGGCCGTCGAGACAATCACGGCATCCTCCGCTTCCTCCTCCGCCCAGTGCGGCAGTTCGACGATGCGGGCATGCCTCGCCGGCAGTTCAGGTATCGTGCGCATATCCCGTGGCACCCCGTCGAGCAGCAGCACCTCGTTCAGCTGTGCGATCATACGAATCTCCTCACGTCCTGCCTGCGTCGTGATAAACCGGGGAATACGCACCGGAGCCGGGAATGTTGCGGGAAACGCACAGTCCTTGCGGACGCCATGGAGAATGTCCGTGCGGAGCGTCCGCGGGATTTCACGTTCCCGGCAGGAGAAGCGCAAATTTCGTATCTTTCGCATTCACAAACGCATGATTGCCATGACAACGCATACATCCTTTCTCGATGCATTGCAGCGACGCGTCCTCGTTTTCGACGGGGCGACCGGAACAAATCTGCAGTCACAGAACCTCACGGCGGAGGATTTCGGCGGTGCGGAGCTCGAAGGCTGCAACGAGTATCTCGTCATCTCCCGTCCCGAGTCCGTCGAACGCGTGCATCGCGATTTCCTCAAGGCCGGCGCCGATATCATCGAAACCAACACCTTCGGCGCAAGCAGCGTCGTGCTCGCCGAGTACGACATCGCCGGCATGGCACGGGAACTCAACGAGAAGGCCGCCGCCATCGCCCGGCGCCTGGCCGACGCCTACAGCACGGAGGAACAGCCGCGTTTCGTCGCCGGCTCCATGGGACCGACCACCAAGCTGCCGTCGCTGGGACATATCGGCTTCGACGCCCTGCGGGATTCCTACATCGAGCAGGTGGAGGGACTGATCGACGGCGGGGTGGACCTGCTCTGCGTGGAAACCTGCCAGGACATGCTGCAGGCGAAAGCGGCACTGGCGGCGATCCGCACCGTGTTCGACCGCCGCGACATGCGCCTGCCCGTCATCGTATCGGTGACGATGGAGACCATGGGCACCATGCTCATGGGAACGGAAATCGCCGCTGCGGTCACCACCATCGACCCGTATGACATCGTTTCCGTATTCGGGATGAACTGTGCGACGGGACCGCAGGAAATGGAAGAAAATCTTCGCCATATCTGCCAGAATTCCCCGCGGCCGGTATTCGTCATGCCCAATGCCGGCATCCCGGAGAACGTCGGAGGCCACAGCTGCTACCGGCTGACACCCGGCGAGCTGCAAGCCGCGATGCGGCGCTTCATCACCGAGTTCGGCGTGTCCATTATCGGGGGATGCTGCGGAACCACGGCGGAACACATTGCCCTTCTCGCCGCGCTCGCACGCGAGGTGCGTCCCGCCGTCCGGCAGGTCGAGGACCTCCCATCGGTCTCATCCCTCTACACCTCCGTCCCCCTGCATCTCGATCCCCCGCCGCTGCTCATCGGCGAGCGCTGCAACGCGAACGGCTCGAAAAAATTCCGCGAACTGCTGCTCGCGGACCGTTTCGACGACATGGTGGCGATGGGCAAGGAACAGACCCGCGAAGGAGCGCACCTGCTGGATATCTGCACGGCGTACGTGGGTCGCGACGAAGTTCGCGATATGCGCGAAATCGTCTCGCGTTTCAATACGCAGATAAGCCTTCCCCTGATGATAGACTCCACGGAGCTGCCGGTGCTCGAGGAGGCGCTCAAGCATTACGCCGGCAAGGCCATCATCAATTCCGTCAATCTCGAGGACGGTGAGGAACGACTTGCCGCCGTCCTGGCGTTGTGCAGGATGTACGGCGCCGCCGTGGTCGCACTCACGATCGATGAGGACGGCATGGCGAAAACGGCGGAGAAGAAATTCGAAATTGCCTCGCGCATACGCTCCCTCGCGACGGAAAGGCACGGCCTGCGGGACGAGGACATCATCTTCGATCCCCTGACCTTCACGCTCGGCAGCGGCGACGAGGAATTCCGCCGCAGCGCCATGGAAACGGCCGAGGCCATACGGATGATCAAGCAGGCCTTCCCACGCTGCTTCACCAGTCTCGGTGTCTCGAACGTGAGCTTCGGTCTCAATCCCCGCGCCCGGCACGTGCTCAACTCCGTTTTCCTGCATCATGCCTGCGAGGCGGGACTCGACATGGCCATCGTGCACGCGAGCAAGATCATGCCGCTGTACAAAATCGACGAAGAAGGCGGCAAAATCGCCACGGACCTCATTCTCGACCGGCGGGAATGGGAACCGGTCTGAAACAAGGACACTGAAATCATGCAATAGAGGAGAAACGACAGAATGAAACTCGTCACTTTCGAACAGAACGGACGGCGCCTGCTGGGGGCCCTGGTGGAGGAGATGATCATGGACCTGCAGGCCGCGCACACGATGCAGCGTTATACGCAGAAGGAAGGCGATGACCTGCTTCCAAATGAAATGAACGCGCTGTTGCGAGGCGGTGAAGCCGCACTGGAGACCGCACGCAAGGTCGAGGCCTGGTTCCGCGGTGCAGGCATGCCCGCCGAGGTGGAGGGCGAAACCGTCGCCTATCCCGTTTCCGAAGTACAACTCGTGGCCCCGGTCCCGCATCCCACGTCCGTGCGCGACGGATACGCTTTCCGACAGCACGTGGAGACCGCGCGACGCAATCGCGGCGTGGAAATGATCCCCGAGTTCGACGAAATTCCCATTTTCTACTTCACGAATCACAACGCCATCACCGGTCCGGGTGAAGTGGAAGTCATGGAAATGCATCTCGACCGGATGGATTTCGAACTCGAGTGCGCCATCGTTGTCGGGAAGGAAGGAAGAAACATTTCCGCCGCCGAGGCCGATGCCCATATCGCGGGTTACATGGTGATGAACGACTGGAGCGCGCGCGGCCTGCAGATGCATGAGATGAAACTCAACCTCGGTCCCGCCAAGGGCAAGGATTTCGCGACGTCCATCGGTCCATGGCTGGTGACGAAGGACGAACTGGCGGACAGACGCATCCCGGGCGCGCACGGCGAGACCTACGACCTGGTGATGACCGCTTCGGTCAACGGGGAGGAAGTCAGCCGCGGCAATCTCAAGGACATGAGCTGGACATTCGCGCAGATACTCGAGCGCGCCTCCTACGGGGTGACGCTCTACCCGGGCGATGTGATCGGCTCGGGTACGGTAGGTACGGGCTGCTTCCTCGAACTCAACGGTTCGAAAATCTACGATCCCGCCTGGTGGCTCAAGGACGGCGACAGCGTCATCTGCAGCATCGAGCGGCTGGGCTCTCTTGAAAACACGCTCAAGAAAGTCGGATAATGCAATGAAGACCATTGATCCCCGCGAACACCCGGTGCCCTTCGTGCACAGAACACTGCTCAGCGGTGTCGCACCGCGTCCCATTGCCCTGGTCTCCACCGTCGACGGCGAGGGACGGCAAAACCTCTCCCCGTTCAGTTTCTTCAACGCCTTCGGCGCCAATCCCCCGGTAATCGTCGTTTCCCCGTCCTACCGCGGGAAGGACGGGACCGCGAAACATACCTTCGAAAACATACGCGACACCGGTGAATTCACCGTGTCCGCCGTATCCTATTCCATGGTGGAGCAGATCAGCCTTGCGTCGTCGGACTATGATCGCGGCGTGGACGAATTCGAGAAGGCCGGCTTCACCAGACTGCCGATGGACGTTGTGACGCCGCCCGGGGTCGCGGAATCCCCGTTCATCATGGAATGCCGCCTCCTGCAGCACTTCGACACCGGTGGAAATCCGGGAAGCGGCAATCTCATGATCGCGGAGGTGCTGCGGTTTCACGTGCGCGACTCCGCCTTCGAAGGCGAACGTATCGATCCACGACGCCTCGACCTGGTCGCACGCATGGGGTACAACTGGTACTGCCGCGCCAACGGCGACGCCCTGTTCGAACTCCCGAAGCCGGCGCACAACGGGATCGGCGTGGACGCACTTCCCGCGCATGTGCGGGACAGCAGCATCCTGACCGGAAATGATCTCGGAAAGCTTGCCGGTGTGGTGGTGCTGCCTGACGCCGATGCCATTCTCGCCCGCTGGGAACATATGTACGGCGAGCTGCTGCCGGATGGCGGTGGTCCCGATCTCTTTGAAGTGGAAATGCGGGCGGGCAGTGCTTCGCGTGCGGTCACGGCGCTGCTGCGCGGATGGAAATACGGACGCCGCGATGCCGCGCGCGTGAGCGTGCAGCTGCAACGCTGCGCACAGACCGCTCTCGCGGTCGACGACATCGTCCTCGCCTGGGAATGCGCATTGATGGCCGAACCCGCCCGTCTCGCTGCGCTGCGCGGCTGACACGCATCCCCCCATGCCTATCGGCGGAATTTTCGTACTTTTGGCTATGGCTATTCACGGATCTCAAGTATCATGAGCACACCACACACGC
>JAVVFP010000466.1:0-2948 GCA_032250495.1 Bacteroidota bacterium
GCGTGGCGAAATAAGCGGCGTGCGGACCGCCGTAGCCCATCGGAACGCCGAAGCGCTGCGTGTTGCCCACCACAATGTCCGCGTCCATTTCCCCCGGCGGCGTCAGCAGGGTGAGCGCCAGCAGGTCGGCGGCGAAAACCACCATGATCCCCAGCTCATGCGCGCGCGCGGTGAACGCGCGATAGTCCCGAACGGATCCGTGTGCGTCGGGATACTGCAGCAAGGCGCCGAAGTAGGAATCGTCCAGTTCCACACCGTCGGGATCGCCGACGACCAGTTCGTAGCCGAGCGGCTCCGCGCGCGTACCCAGAACGTCGAGTGTATGTGCGAACACGGTGTCGGCCACGAAAAATTTCAGGCTGTGCTTGCGTTTCGCGTTCCGCTGTACGATTCCGTGGGCCATGATCATGGCCTCGGCCGCAGCGGTGCCCTCGTCGAGCAGGGACGCATTTGCGATCTCCATGCCGGTAAGGTCGGCGACCATGGTCTGATAATTCAGGATGGCCTCGAGGCGGCCCTGGGAGATCTCGGCCTGGTACGGGGTGTAGGAAGTGTACCAGCCCGGGTTCTCGAAAATATTGCGACGAATGACGCTGGGCGTATGCGTGCCGTAATACCCGAGTCCGATCCATGATTTCCAGACGCGGTTGTGCGAGGCGAGGCCGGCGAGCGTTTCGAGATAGCGGTGTTCCCCCATGCCGTCCGGGATATCCAGCGGTTCGGTCATGCGAATGTGCGCGGGAACGGTCTGATCGATCAATGCGTCGAGAGACGACAGGTCCAGGGCCCGGAGCATTTCCTGCTCCTCGGCGACACTCGGACCGATATGCCGGTTCTCGAAAGGTGTTTCGTACAGTGGATGTTGTTTCATGGTGAGGTCGGATAAGAATGTGGTGACAAGGTTCATGTACTCTGCATCGCTTCATGTCCGGGCCTTCGTTGAGAAGGCTGTGCACGGAGTGGACATGAAGAAGCGGCGAAACTCAGGATCCCGTGACCTGGTCCTGCTCGTGTAAGGATGCCAACGCACGGGCGGCCGCGTTCTGTTCCGCGGTCTTTTTATTTCCCCCCGTTCCGGTGCCGGCGGGGACGCCGCCCACCTGCACTTCCACGGTAAAAACCGGGTTGTGATCCGGACCGGATTCATCGATCGTGACGTATCGGGGCGTCCCCATTCCCCGTCCCTGGGCGTATTCGAGCAAACGACTCTTGTAGTTTTCGTCGCGCACCATACGGCTGTCACCGAGCGTCTTCAGCAGGTGCTCGGTGATGAATTCCCGGGCGGGCGCGTAACCGCCGTCGAGGTAGATCGCGGCGACGAACGCTTCCACCGCATCGACGAGGATGGAGTCGCTTCCGTCTTCAATGGACTGGTGCGCGCTCGGACTGAGCAGCAGGAAATCCACAAGCTCCAGGTTGCGGGCGCATTCCCCGAGAGCGACACGGCTGACGAGCCGGGAGCGCAGCTTGGAAAGCTGCCCCTCTTCCGCCTCGGGGAAGGTGTGGTACAGGTATTCCGCGACAACGAGGTTCAGAACCGCGTCGCCGAGAAACTCCATGCGTTCATTGGATTGAAACTGTCCGGGGGGACACAGCTGCAGGTAGGAACGGTGAATGACCGCCTGCAGGAAAAAGTCTTCGTTACGGATGCGATATCCGGTACGGCGGGTGAATTCGGCGCGATCGAACGTCGCAAAGGCGGAGAGGGCGACGCGCTCCTCCTCCTGATCGTGATCAGGAGGAGGCATCGCTGCGCGTGAATTCGAAGTGCTACGCGATAGGAGTGAACGAAATATTCGAAACATACTCAGCTGTTTTGAGCATCACCCTTCCACGTGTTTCCGGAACAGCAGGGTGACATTATGGCCACCGAAGCCGAGGGAGTTGGAGAGGGCGACGTGAACCGGGTGCTCGATCGCGGTATTGGGAACGTAATCGAGATCGCACTCGGGATCGGGCGTAGTGTAATTGATCGTGGGATGTACCTTGCCGGTCTGAATCATCAGCACCGAGGCGATGGCCTCGAGAGCTCCCGCCGCGCCGAGGAGGTGACCGGTCATCGATTTGAGCGAATTGACCTTGAGCTTATTCGCATGTTCGCCGAATACCGTGCGGATGGCGGCGGTCTCGTTCTTGTCGTTGTATGGGGTCGAAGTGCCGTGCGCGTTGATAACGTCCACGTCCTCAGGCGTGAGGCCGGCGTCCCGCAGCGCGATGCGCATTGAACGAACAATCCCGTCGCCGCCCGGAGCGGGTTCGGTGATATGGTACGCGTCGCCGGTGAGTCCCATCCCGGAAAATTCGGCATAAATGGTGGCGCCGCGGCGAATCGCGTGCTCACGCTCCTCGAGAACAAGTATGGCTCCACCGTCGCCCATTACGAAACCGTCGCGATCCTTGTCGAAGGGGCGGCTTGCGGTTTTGGGATCATCGTTACGTGTCGAGAGCGCGCGGGCCGCGTTGAACCCGCCCAGGCCCATGGGGCAGACTGCCGATTCCGCGCCACCGGTCACCATCACGTCCGCGTCTCCGCGTTCGATGAGCATGAGAGCGTCACCGAGAGCGTGGGCGGAGGTGGCGCAGGCGGACGTGGTTGCGTAATTGGGGCCTTTCAGGCCGTGCATGATGGAGACATGCCCGGCAGCAATATCGGAAATGAGCATAGGGACGAAAAACGGGCTGATCCTGCGGGGGGATTTTTCCTCGATCAGGATGTTCTGCTGGTCCCAGTTTGTCCACATTCCACCGATGCCGGAGCCGATGATCACGCCGGCGCGTTCGAAGTCGGTGTTCTCAGTGGTGATACCGGAATCCTCGATGGCCATATTGGCGGCCGCTACCGCGTAGTGGGTGAACCTGTCCATCCGCTTGGCCGCCTTGCGGTCCATGTAATTCTCGGCATCGAAATTCTTGACCTCAGCAGCAAACTGTGTGCGGTATTCCGATAC
>JAVVFP010000467.1:0-2932 GCA_032250495.1 Bacteroidota bacterium
GGGAAGGGGGGAGTTGAGGGGGGGATGGTGGCAGCAGCCGCTGCCGCAGCCATCGTCCTCACAGTGCGATGCGCAGTCCTCGCAATCGTCCTGCGTCTTCCGCTCCGTCTGTGCGTTCACGCAGTCCTCGCAATCGTCCTGCGTCTTCCGCTCCGTCTGTGCGTTCTCGCAGTCCGCGTTCACCTTCCCGGCCTGGACCGCCGATGCACAGCAGCCACTACCGTCCTGGGCAGCCTCGCCGTGCGAAACGGATGTTGCCGGACAGCAATGGTCGCCGGCCGTGATCTCGGATGCGGGCACGTGCAGGGCGGCAGTTACCTGCGCGGCTGCGATGACAAGCATCATGAGAAGCGCGCCCCAGCGGGGACCGTTGAACGGCGATCGATATGACTGCGTATAACGCAACATGTGACATAATACGAAATTCCTCGCCGCGGATGCAATGGAAAAGCGGCCGACAAAGCGCGCGTCCCCCCTTGACTGCGTTCCGCGTATTCCCTACATTGAAACCCGATAACCATCTCTGAAGATTCCTTTCGCTCGAAACCCGGGCCGACCTATGAGAAAAAAGGACATAAAATTAATATTTGCTTCTGACATTTAAATAGAGTATTATCAGGTCAGAACATGCTTAACCCTTGTTTATGTGTGAGTTGTATGATGACGCTCCCCGGGTTGAGCGCGACGGACAGAGACAGAGAAATAGCACTTGATTGACCATCATAGAGCCGTACAATCGGCCATGACCCACAATCCCACCATTATTTACAGGAGAGGTTATGAAACTACCCGCCATGCTTCGTGCGATCGCTGGTATGTTTGTGCTTGCATGCCTCGCATTTTCTCTCAGTGCATGTGAAGGTCCCGAAGGTCCCGCCGGCGCAGATGGCGCAGACGGAGCAGTCGGTCCCGCAGGTCCGCAGGGTGAAAAAGGCGAGAAAGGCGACAAGGGCGATCCCGGCGATCCCGGCGAAGCCGGTACCGCAGGTTGCATCCAGTGCCACGACGTTTCCACCGACGTGAAAGCCAAGGTGCTTCAGTACGAGGCATCCACCCATTTCGCGGGCGGAAACTTCGAGCGCGCCACGAATTCCTGCGCACAGTGCCATACGCACGAAGGCTTCATCGAATGGATGGAGACGGGAAGCGTTGCCGCTACGATCGCGAATCCCACCCCCGTGGGCTGCCGCACCTGCCACAACCTGCATCAGGATTACGCACCTTCCGATTATGATCTGAAGACCGTCGCAGCCGTTGATTTCTACGGTGTCGAGGGTACGTATGATCGCGGAGCATCCAATCTCTGTGCCAACTGTCACCAGCCGCGCAGCGGTCCCCCCGAGGTCGGTGGTCCGGACGTTACGCTCAGCAGCTCGCGCTACGGTCCGCATCACGGTCCGCAGGCTTCGATGCTGAACGGCGACGGCGCGTACGAGGTTGCGGGATCCCTTCCGTACACCAACACCGCCCATTCCACCATGATCAGCGACGGCTGCATCACCTGCCACATGGCCGATGCCTACGGCACGCAGGCCGGTGCGCATACCTGGAAGATGGGCTATGAGTATCATGGAAGCACCGTTCCCAACATGGCCGGTTGCGAAGGCTGTCACAGCGGTGCGACGGAGTTTGACATCAATGGCTCCATCACCGAGTTCGACGCTCTCGCAGCGCAGCTCGAGCAGGCGCTCAAGGACAAGGGGCTCCTCGATGTTGATGGCAACATCATTACCGGTCAGACCGTTTCCGCGGACTATGCCGGCGCACTGTGGAACTGGCGCACCCTCGTCATCGAGGATCGTTCGCACGGCGTCCACAATCCCAAGTACGCAAAGGCTATGCTGCAGAACTCGATCGAGGCTCTCCAGTAATCGTCTTTCTAGGACTGCGAAAACGCCCTTGCCGGTTTCCGGCGAGGGCGTTTCGCGTTTATGGGGGGCGAACTGCACTGCGCAGCCGCATGCGGTACGCGCGGTACGCGCGGAATGCACAAAAAAAACCCGCTTCCTTCGGAAACGGGTTTCAGCGGAGCAGATATCCTGAGCCTGGTTATCCTGCCGCTCTATCTTCATGCAGCACCCCTCGTGGAAGGGGCCGCGTCTGTATGCTGCCTCATGGAACTGCGTTCAGGCGCAGGAGAAAGGTAGCACGTGGCGGCAGGAGAATCAGTGACTTAGGTCACAGAAGCTCGCTTCTTTTTTTCAGCGCTCCGCGGTCGAGCAGGCGGACCTGGCCCCGCGCGAGCGAGAGCAGTCCTTCGCGTTCCAGCTCCTTGAGATGGCGGCTCACCACTTCGCGGGCGCTGCCGACCTCATTGGCGATTTCCTGATGTGTGACGGCAAGCACAGGGTTGCTTTCCGTGGTCTGTTCCAGCATGGCGTCGATGATGCGCAGTTCGAGACGGCGGAATAGCATGTCCTCGACGAGACCGATGACATTGTTCAGCGTGCGGCTCAGGTAGCCGATCACGTAGTCGCGCCAGAAATCCTCTTCCACCGTCCACCGGCGGAAAATGTCCGCGGGAACGAGCCAGATTTCACTGTCCTCTTCCACTTCTGCGTGCGCGGGAAACATGGCGGTTTTCATCAGGCAGGTGAGGGTGAGTATACAGCTTTCCCCTTCACGGATGCGGTACAGCGTCACCTCCTGTCCCTGCCGGCTGAGCTTGTAGACGCGCACCATCCCCGATTTCACGATGGGGAAGTGGTGGCAGGCATCCCCTTCGCGACTGAGCTCCGTTCCCGCGGGAATCTGCTGCAGTATGGCGTTCTTCTCAAAGGTCCTGCGAATGTGATCGGAGGCGTCCGCCAGAAGCGGTATGTCAGGCTGCATGGGACTTCGTCGTGTTGTGTTCAATTCATATCAATAATAAGGGATTTACTTCCTGCCTTCCAAGGGAAATCGGTGCTTCGACCAACTGCCGTCCGGCCTG
>JAVVFP010000468.1:0-2930 GCA_032250495.1 Bacteroidota bacterium
GTTGAAGTTCGACAGTTCCACCGGGATCCACTTGTCACAGCAGAGGCGTGCTTCCATCACGAGGTCGGCGCTGAAGCCGAGGGCCGTGGAGACAGGGACCGGCGTCGTGGGCGAGGTGAATTTGAAGGAATGTCCGTTGCCCGTGTACTGGCTGGGAGTTGTGAAGCGGTGTTTTACCACGTGTCCGGTGTCACCGATGACTTTGTAGCCGACGTACAGGCTGGTGATGGGATTGATGATGGCACGGATGTTCGTCGGTGGGACCAGCGGCGGATCGATTTCGAAATATCCGACGTTGCGGCCCACGCGCGCGATGAAATATGTACTGAAATACTGCGTGTACGGCGAACTTCCTTTGCGCACGAAAAAGCGAATGGTGTCTTTCGCGGTCACCGGCGCGTTGGTCAGCTCGAAATCCAGTTTCACCGTCCACACCGTGCAGACGCTGGCCTGCGAAATCGCGGGCGGAGCGGGAATGAACATCGCCCATTCGCTGGCCGTTGGCTGCGTTTCGGAATGCCAGTAACTGGTCGCCGAGACGTCATTCTGGTAGTAAAGGAAGTACGGACAGATGAATGGAAGCGGGGCGGCCGCTTTCGTGAAGCTCTCCGCCGCGAGATGGGAGAAGGGAGAAAGTTCCGGCAGCCGTGAAACTCCCTCGCGGAACGCCGCGTCGGCGTTTCCGCTCGTTGTCCCCTGGGCCAGCGACACTGCGGGGAGCAGCAGCATCAGGACCATGAAATGTTTGAACGTCATGCGTTTCTCTACCTCCAAGCAACTGAACGGGTCCGGCCGTGGGGGCACATGCCGGCGTACGATGCGATCTGCGTGCAATACAGTCAAAATAGAAAATGTGCTTCACCATGTCAACGCCAGGGGAGGGTACCCTGTTTTTACCCCGCGCAGCCGTGTCAGCAGATGCGGGGCAGCATTTCGCCGCTGAGCACGTTGACGATGCGCGTACCGCCGATGCCGGTATGCATGCGCACGATGCCGGGCCGCTCCGCGACGACGCGTCCGATGCGGCAGGCGCCGACGCCTTCCGGGCAGGCGCGCATGGCCTCGAGCACGGCGTCGGCATGCGTTTCGGGGAGGATGGCGATGAGTTTGCCCTCGTTGGCCAAGTACAGCGGATCGAGTCCCAGCAAATCGCAGGCGCCGGTGACTTCCGCGCTGATGGGAAGGGAATCCTCGTCGATTTCGATGCCGACGCGGGACTGTCCGGCGATTTCGTTGAGCGTGGTGGCGATGCCGCCGCGCGTGGGATCGCGCATGACATGGATGTCGTGCGTCACGGAGAGCATGCTCCTGACCAGGCGGTGCAGCGGTTGCGTGTCGCTGACCACGGGAGTGGTGAATTGCACCCCGCGGCGCTCGGACATTACCGCGACCCCGTGATCACCGATGCTGCCGGAGATGATCACCGCATCTCCCGCACGCGCGTTTTTTCCGTCGATATCCACGCCGCCGGGGACGATGCCTATGCCCGAGGTATTGATGAATATCTTGTCACAGCTCCCGCGCTCCACCACTTTCGTATCACCGGTGACAATAGGCACCCCGGATTCTTCCGAGGCTTTTTTCATGCGGCCGACGATGTCCTCGAGCAGTGCCATGTCGAGACCCTCTTCGAGTATCATGCCGACCGAGAGTCCGAGGGGCTGCGCACCGCCCACGGCGAGATCGTTGATGGTGCCGTGCACGGCCAGTTCGCCGATACTGCCGCCGGGAAAGATCACGGGCTGCACGACGTAAGAATCCGTCGTGAAGGCGATGCGTCCGCCGGGATTGTCGAACAGTGCCTGGTCGTTGGCCTGGCGGAGGAAGGGATTGTCGAAGGCGGGCAGGAAGAGGTCACGAATCAGGTCGTGCATCATGCTGCCGCCGCTGCCGTGTGCGAGAAGTATCTGCTTGTGTTTCATGGATCGGAGTATTACGCCAGCTGGCGCTGATAGTGATAATAGGCCGCGCAGCTACCCTCGCTGGAAACCATGCAGGGACCGAGCGGTGATTCGGGGGTGCAGGCGCTGCCGAAGACCGCGCACTCGGGGGGAGTGAGGACGCCGCGCAGCACTTCGCCGCAGCGGCAGGCCGGATGTTCGGCGCTTTCTTCGACCGTCACGTTGAAACGCCGGTCGGCGTCGAAGTCGGCGAACTCCTCACGCAGCAGCAGTCCGCTTTCCGGGATGCTGCCGAATCCGCGCCAGCTCGCCTCGGCGAGGGTGAACACGTGCTCCACTGCGCCCCAGGCCTTGCGGTTGCCCTCGGGTTTGACCACGCGGCTGTAGGTGTTGACCAGGGCGGGACGCTGTTCCACATGCATCTGCATGATGGCATCGGTGGCGGCGAGCAGGTCCAGCGGCTCGAAACCGCTGATGGCCACCGGTATGCCGTATTCCTCGGGCAGGAAACGCCATGCGTCCGAGCCGATGATGGAGGACACGTGGCCCGGACCGATGACACCGTCCACTCTCACCTCGCCCATGGCCAGCAGGGCCCGGGCGCCGGGTATGGTGAGTTTCATGACCGAGCAGATGGAAAAATTCCGCATGCCTTTCGCCTGTGCCTGCAGCACGGCCGCGGCCGCGGCAGGCGCCGTGGTCTCGAAACCGATGGCGAAGAAGACGATTTCCTTCTCCGGGTGCGCCGCGGCGAGCGCGAGCGCGTCCAGCGTGGAGTACACGATTTCGACCGGATAGCCCTGCGCGCGCACCTGCATGAGGCTTTCGCGGCTGCCCGGGACTTTCAGCATGTCCCCGTACGTGGTGAGTATGACGCCCGGTGTCTTCGCCAGCGCCACGGCGCGGTCGAGGTCGGCGTTGGAGGTCACGCATACCGGGCAGCCCGGCCCCGAGAGCATGCGCACCTGTGGGGGCATGACCGAGCGTATGCCGCTGCGGAAAATGGCGACGGTGTGTCCGCCGCAGAAT
>JAVVFP010000469.1:0-2930 GCA_032250495.1 Bacteroidota bacterium
CAATGCGGCGAAAGGCGCAGGACTCGGTACCGCCGACGTCGACGACGGTGAGACCTACCTGACGACGAGAAGCTACGACGTGAGCGAGATGATCAAACCCGTGCTGCGCTACTACCGCTGGTATTCGAACAACGCCGGCGCGAGTCCGGGAACGGATAACTGGACGGTACAGATCTCCGATGACGGTGGCAGGAATTACGAAATCCTGGAGCGCACCATGGAATCCGACGCGTCCTGGAAGGCCAAGGTCTTCGTCCTCGACGAAATCGTCGACCTGACCGATAACATCGTCGTCAAGTACACGGCGGCGGACAATGAGCCGGGTTCGCTCGTGGAAGCGGCCGTGGACGATTTTGAGATCCTCGACATCAACCAGTCGCTCGTAGGCGTCGAGGACGCGTTGCGTATCCCGTCCACGCTCACGCTCGCGCAGAACTATCCGAACCCGTTCAATCCCTCGACCAGCATCAGCTACACGCTGCCCGCCGGCGGCGCGGTACGCCTGACCGTGTACAACAACCTCGGCGAGACCGTGCGTACACTGGTCGACCGCGTGCAGGCCGCAGGACGCCACACCGTGGCGTTCGAGGCGGGTGACCTGCCCTCCGGTCTCTACCTCTATGAGCTGCGCGCGGGCGATACCCGCCTGACGCGGAAAATGATGCTCCTCGAGTAATCCCGAAGTACTGCACGGCATGTGCAGCGTCGCTGCGCGTGCAACGTCGCTGCGTTTGCAGCGTCGCCGTGATCGTGAAAGAGGATCCCGCCCGCGGGATCCTCTTTCCGTTTTGTCCCCATCACCGAGATCGCTAGCTTTGGAAATGATCAAGTTCTGCAGGACGTGCACCGCTTTCCTCCTTCTCCTCGTCACCGTCTGCGTCACTTCCTGCGGAGACGCTTCCCGCACGCCCGCGAAAGGAACGACGCCGCTGTTTACCGCTCCCGCACAATATCCCGCGTTCTCCGGCGACCGCGCCTTCGCCCTGCTCGAGCAGCAGGTCGCGTTCGGTCCGCGCGTTCCCGGCACGCAGGCGCATGCCGCATGCCTCGGGTTCTTCCTCGCGCATTTGGATTCCCTCGGCATCGCGACCGAGCGTCAGGACTTCACGCTCCCCGGTTACGATGGAGCGTCCCTCCCGCTCACCAACCTGATCGCGCACATCAATCCCGCGGCACCGCGCCGCATCCTTCTCGCCGCGCACTGGGATTCCCGTCCCTGGTCCGACATGGAGACGGATCCGGACAGGGCGCTGCTTCCGGTGCCGGGCGCCAACGACGGCGCGAGCGGCGTCGCCGTGCTGCTGCACCTCGCGGAGATACTCTCCGCCGATCCCCCGCCGGTCGGCGTCGACCTCGTGCTCTTCGACGGGGAGGATTACGGGCGGGAGAACGACGAAAGCATGTTTCTGCTCGGCTCACGCTATTACGCGGCAACACGGGGCAGCGCGCCCCCGCCCCTTTTCGGCATTCTGCTCGACCTCGTCGGCGACCGCGAGGCCCGTTTCCCGCAGGAGGACTTTTCCCGCCGGTATGCCGGGGACGTGCTCGACATGGTATGGGACGCCGCAGCGGCGCTGGGACTGTCCCGCTTCACGCGCGAGACCCATCCGCCCATACTCGACGACCACGTCCCGCTCAACACCGTCGCCGGCATCAAGACGGTGAACATCATCGACGCCGCGCTCGTCGGACATGATGACGCCTCCCCGCGCCGACGCTACTGGCATACGCGCGCCGACCTTCCGCATCAGTGCGCTCCCGAACCGCTCGGGGACGTGGGAGCGCTGCTGCTGTACCTCATTTTCGGAATACATCCCGCGGAGACGACATGAACAACCCGGTATTCGTACGTGCCCGCTTCCCGCGCACCGCGCATGATGATCAGCTGCAGGCGCAGCTGATCGCCCGCGATCCACTCGGTTTCCTCGAGGAGGACGACTGGTGGGAAGTATACTTCAACGAGTCGGAGTGGGATGCCGTGGCGTCCGCCCTGCAGACGTCGTGGCAATCCATCTCGCCCCCGGTGATCCCCGACGTGCAGCACTTCGACCAGGAGAACTGGAATGCGCAGTGGGAGCAGAGCATCCGGCCCATCGCGGTCTCCGATCGCATCGTGATCACGCCCTCCTGGCACGAGGTGAAGGACAGCGAGGGACTGGTCCTTGTCATCGATCCGAAAATGTCCTTCGGCACCGGCTATCACCAGACGACGCGGCTCATGCTCCGCCTGATGGAGGACGATGTGCGCGCGGGGGACGTGCTGCTCGACGTCGGCACCGGCACGGGTGTCCTCGCCATCGCCGGGGTGCTGCTGGGAGCCGCACGCGCCGACGGAGTCGATACCGACGAATGGTCCTACGAAAACGCGATGGAAAATGCGCAGCGTAACCGGGTAAGTGACCGCGTGCGTTTCGCCCACGGCTCACTCGAACACGCCAGCGGACCGTATGACGCGATTCTCTCGAACATCACGAAACTCGACAACATTGCGATGCTCGCCGCGTTCGGTGACCTGCTGCGACCCGGCGGGAGGCTGCTTCTCTCCGGTTTCTACCGCGATGACGTCGCGGATATCCGTACCGCGCTCGACGAATTGCATTTCCCCGTCACGCGGGAAATGCACGAGGACGAGTGGGCGGCGCTCTGCGCGGTGAAGGAGAAGTGATGCGCATCGCGAGTATCGATATAGGAACGAACACGATTCTCATGCTCATCGCCGACGTGCGCGGCGACGGCAGCCTGGTGACGATCAGCGACCGGCAGGTGATCGCCCGCGTGGGCAAGGGCGTCGACAGGTCCGGCGGCATCGCCTGGGACGCCTTCACGCGGAGCGAGCGCTTTCTCGCGGACTATCTGGCGCTCGCCCGGGATGCGGAAGTCGAAGTGATACGCGCGACCGGGACCAGCGCCCTGCGGGACGCACGCAACGG
>JAVVFP010000470.1:0-2911 GCA_032250495.1 Bacteroidota bacterium
GGTCCTGCTCGAGGAGTACCGCGGTGGCAGCGCCGGCATCGAAGAAGTACTCGCCGTCGAGCGGGATCTTCTCCGGCATGCCCTCGATATGGAACGTGCGCGCGTGGACGCCAGGCGCGCCGCCGACGTACTTGATTATCTGACTGCACAGGAAAAGGAATAACGATATGAATACCGAACGATTGAAAATGACGTTGCGACGCGTCCTTCCTGTCGCAGGAATACTCGCCGGGGGAATGTTTCTCGGCTGGCTGCTTTTCGCCGGTCCCTCCAGCGGCAGCGCCTCCTCGACCGAAGGACACGCGCATGAAGAGTCCACCGCGGAAACGATATGGACTTGCTCGATGCATCCGCAGATACGCCAGCAGGAGCCCGGACTCTGCCCGATCTGCGCCATGGAACTGATTCCTCTCGACAAGGATGCGGCGGCCGACAGTCCCGACATCCTTCAGATGACCGAAGAGGCCGTTGCAGCGGCCAATATCCGTACCGTCCCCGCGGAGCGCGGCATGCCCTTCCGCGAAATACGCCTCCCCGGCAAAGTGCAGCCGGATGAATCCCGCCAGGCGGAAATAACGGCACGCGTCGCGGGACGCGTGGAGAAACTGTACGTCAACGTCACCGGTCAGCAGGTGCGGCGCGGGGACAAGCTGGCCGCCGTGTATTCGCCGGAACTCATCGCCGCACAGAAGGAACTGCTCGAGGCGGCCGAAATGGAACAGGACAATCCGGCCTACGTGGAGGCGACACGCGGCAAGCTGCGCTACTGGGGACTGAGCGACGGGCAGATAGCGCGCATCGAGAGCAGCGGGGAGGTGCAGCGCAGCTTCGACATTCTCGCTCCCCAGGGCGGCACGGTGCTGATGCGCCATGTCACGGAGGGAGATTACGTACGCGAGGGTGAGTCCCTCTTCGCCATCGCGGATCTCTCCCGCGTGTGGCTGCAGTTCGATGCCTATGAAAGCGACCTCGCATGGCTGCGGACCGGCATGCCGCTGCGTTTCACCGTCGCGGGACAGCCCGGACGGGAATACGAGGGACGAATCGCCTTCATCGATCCCGTCATCGATCCCTCCTCGCGCGTGGCCCGCGTGCGCGTGGAAATGGCCAATCCCGGAGGCGCGCTCAAGCCGGAGATGTTCGCAACCGGCGTTGTGAAAGCCACCATCGCCGGAAATGACGATGCGTTGATCATTCCGCGCAGCGCGGTGCTGTGGACGGGCACGCGATCCGTCGTCTGGGTGCGGGACAACGAGGCCGAGCAGCCGACGTTCCAGTACAGGGAAATCCGCCTCGGCGCGCAGACGGGCGACAGCTACGTGGTGGAGGAAGGTCTGGCTGCGGGCGAAGAGGTCGTGGCGCAGGGCGCCTTCACCATCGATGCGGCGGCACAGCTGCAGGGAAAGGTGAGCATGATGAATCCCGCCGGCGGTCCCGCACCGCAGACGCATGATCACGGCGGCGAGAACGCGTCCTCGATGGACGCGTCCTCGCAGGACGCTCCTTCCCGCAGCGCGGCGAAGGGTACGGTCGCCGCGGCGTTCCGTCGACAGCTGCTGGATGTGTTCGATGCCTACGAGCGCGTCACCCAGGCGCTGATCGCCTCCGATGCTTCCGCTGTGCCTGCGGCGGTGGCGGAAGTGCGAAAGTCGCTGGCCGACGTGAATCCCGCTCCGCTCTCCGCGGGTATGAAGACGCAGTGGGCGGAACTGCAGGACGCACTCAGGAAAAGCCTGGACGCGCTGCGTGGAACGCGGGATATCGAAAAGCAGCGCGCCTACTATTCCGGTGTCGGCAGCACGCTCTACCAGGCGCTGAAGCATTTCGGCGTGGAAGGCAGGACGGTGTACCGTCAATACTGTCCGATGGCCTTCGACGACCGAGGAGCGTACTGGCTGAGCTCGAAAAAGGATATCGCCAACCCCTATTTCGGCGACGCGATGCTGAAATGCGGAGTGACGAAGGAAGAGCTCGGCGGTCAGTGACGGCGGAGCAATGAAAGCGCCGAAGCAGGCGGACGAGACAGCAACAAGGACGATAACGAACGAAAAGGACGATAACGAACGAAACCGTTCACCCATTCAGTCACTTACAGCAAGGAGACAAGCATGAAGACAACATTTTTTGCACTGGTCGCGGCGACGCTTTTGTTCACGGCCTGCGGGAACGGCGAAGCCGACAAGCAGGACGAGGGCATGCAGCAGGACGATATGCAGCATGAGCAGATGCACGACGGTGAGACCGCGGGACAGGTGATCTACTACTGTCCCATGGAGTGCGAGGGCGACAAGACCTACTCCGAGATGGGGACCTGTCCCGTCTGCGGAATGGACCTGGTCGAAAAGGACAGCGCCGGCGGCGATGCCGACCATATGCATGATGGCCACGAGCACGAAGGCCACGATCATGAGGGGCATGAGCACGGTGAAGAAGGGGCGATGTAAGCCACGCGCAACTGCCTTCGGCCATGCCAGGTAAAAGGAAAGGGTCCCGCATCGCGGGACCCTTTCTTGCAAGTGTGCGGGTGATTTCTACTGCAGCGTCACGTCGCCGATGGCGTTGTCCGCGCCCGCGGTCACGGTAATGGCCTGCTGCGAATACGTCTGATTCAGCACATCCGTGATGGTCAGGTCGTAGTCGCCGGGCAGGAGATAGGCGAGGCGGAAGGCGCCGGTGTTTACGTCGACCGGCGTCGAGGTCACTTCCACACCGCTCTGCGAGACGACGGCGAGCGGCGCATTGGCCGGATTGAGGACCGTGCCCGAGATCGAACCGGTGGTCGCCACCTCCACCACGCGCAGCGTCGGCTTGAGCTTGTAGCCGTTCGGATTCTGCGGATTTCCGGTTGTGACGATGGAGGCGTGGGCGTCGAAGTCGATCATGAACTCATAGGTGGAACCGGCCGCGAGGT
>JAVVFP010000471.1:0-2910 GCA_032250495.1 Bacteroidota bacterium
GCTTCGGGGAACTGTTCCGCTTTCCCGACTACGCCTACCCCACCGTGTATATCGTGGTCGTGATCATCATGTGGCTGGGACTGCTTTTCTCCGGGGCCTACACGCGCGAACGGTACAGTATCGTCCGTTCCGGACTGGGCGTCCTGCTCGCCTTCCTGCTGCTTTCATCGCTCACCTTCTTTTTCAAGGACTGGCAGTTCAGTCGCATGATCGTGCTGATTGCGGGCGGACTCAATCTCGTTCTCATCCCCGGGCGCCGCATTCTCTCTGCGTCCCTCTCCCCGCGCCGACGCGAACACCCGGTCACCGGGCGAAGGACGCTGCTGGTCGGACGAAATGAGGCGACGTTGAACGTGCTCCGCCGCCTCAAAACCCTCGACAACCAGGCCTATGACATCGTGGGCCTGATAGACCTGAACCGCAAGGAAATCGGCAACCGCTTCGTGGGTGTCCCTGTGATCGGCAGCGTCGAAAACATCGGGAAAGTCATTGATGAAAATGACGTGACCGACGTCATCATCGGTCCGGACGTCCTCAGCTACACCGCCATCCTTTCCATCATCAGCCGCACGCGCGGCAAGGGTGTGCATTACCGCATCGTACCGCGCACGATGGAATTCATCGTCGGAAAAACCAGCGTCGATCAGCTGAGCAGCGTCCCTTTGCTCGATTTCGAGTACAACCTGATGAAAACGTCCAACCGCGTGCTCAAACGGATGCTGGACATCGCTTTGTCTTTCCCCGGAATCCTGCTAATTTACCCGTTCACCGTTCTGCTGACCGACCGCAGGCACCCGGGGCCCGCAGCGCGTTTCATTCGCGCACTGCCCGCAGTGCTGCGGGGCAGCAAAAGCCTGGTCGGCTTCGACCCGGCACACGCCGATCAGCTGCCGGAGGTCTATCTCGGCAAACCCGGCCTGACCGGACTGGTGCAGCTGCGCGGCAACGTGCCGCTGTCCGAGGAGGAAGTCCTCAGTTCGGTGATACAATACGTGCGGAACTACTCGATCTTCCTGGACATGGAGATACTGATCCGCACACTGATGCTTTTCATGCAGAGAACAAACAATTCGCGATAAAACATGGCCAAGACCGTCCTCGATTTCGAACGTCCCATTGTGGAACTCGAGCAGAAAATCATGGAAATGCGGCGCGTCATCGATGACCTCGAGCTGACCGACGAGATCGATGCCCTCGAACGGCGCGTCGACGACCTGCGGGCCTCAGTGTATTCAGGCCTGACCCGATGGCAGAAAGTGCAGCTTGCGCGGCACCCCGACCGCCCGTACACCATGGACTACATTCGCCTGATGAGCGCGGACTTCATCGAACTGCACGGAGACCGGCGCTACGGCGACGATCATGCCATCGTGGGCGGATTCGCGATGCTTGACGACCGCAGCGTGATGATCATCGGGCATCAGAAGGGGCGTGACACCAAGAGCAACCTGTATCGGAACTTCGGCATGGCCAACCCGGAGGGCTACCGCAAGGCGCTTCGCCTCATGCAGCTGGCGGCAAAGTTCGGGCGGCCGGTGATCACACTGATCGACACGCCGGGCGCCTATCCCGGCCTCGAAGCGGAGGAGCGGGGACAGGCGGAGGCCATCGCCCGCAACCTGTTCGAGATGACGCGGCTGCCGGTACCCATCATCGTCGTCATCATCGGCGAAGGCGCCTCCGGGGGAGCGCTCGGAATCGGCGTCGGCGATCGCATCCTGATGCTGGAAAACACCTGGTACAATGTCATCTCACCGGAATCCTGCTCGAGCATACTCTGGCGCAGCTGGGAGTACAAGGAACAGGCGGCGGAGGCCCTGCGTCTGACCGCCCCCGACCTCCGCGCCCAGGGCATTGTCGACCGCATCATCGAGGAGCCGCTCGGGGGTGCGCATCGCAATCACGCCGAGGCGGCACATACGCTCAAACGCGCCCTTCTCGAGGAACTCAAACAGCTGCGATCCATACGCCCAGATCAGCTGCAGCGCAACCGTATCAAGAAATTCGGACAGATGGGCGAATTCAGCAGCTGACATGTCCCTCGTCTCCCACCACACCGCCGTCCGCGTCCGTTACGCCGACACCGATCAGATGCGAATCGTTTACAACGGCAAGTACCTCGAGTACTTCGAGGTGGGAAGAACCGAACTCATCCGCTCGCTCGGACTCAGCTACGCGGAAATCGAACGCCGGGGCATCTGGCTCCCGCTGATCGAGGCCCACTGCCGCTACCACCACCCCGCCCGCTACGACGACGTGCTCATCATCGGGAGCACGGTACGCGACGTCCCGCGCGCGTCGCTGCGCATCGATTACGAGATAACGCGTGAGGGAAGCGCCGCGGTGCTGGTCACCGGGTATACCACGCACGCGTTCTTCAACGTGGAGCAGCAGCGACCCGCACGTCCACCCGAGTTTTTCCTCCGCGCCATGGGCATTGCATTCCCTGACTAAATCCTGTATTTCCTGCTTCTTATCCCTTCCCACCGCCCGGAATTCCCTCCGCGCACTTCTTTTCCCCTTCTCCTGACAAAAATGTAAGGCGGGATTAAGCCTGCTGTAAGCTGCGGCTGCTAACTTGGCTCTTGGAACATCAGAGTTTCACTCTCATGGATGTAATACTGAGGTCGGGTTCAGACGCTGGAAAAACAATGATTCTATGAAAACAGCCGCAGTCATACTGGGCCTCCTTGCAGGTCTCCTCCTCACTCCTTCCTCCGTGCCGGTCTCGGCGCAGACCGGCCAGCCCACCCAGGTCGCAAAGCTCGCATTGCTCAGATCCGGCAGCCCTCAGCTTGTCGAAAACGCAAGGGAAACCATCACGCATGATGACCTCGCAAGGACCCTGTATCGGAACCTCTACCACGTTGCCGGATCTGAGCCCTCCTCCCATGTTGAAGCCTCCGCGGT
>JAVVFP010000472.1:0-2907 GCA_032250495.1 Bacteroidota bacterium
TTCAGGCGCTTCTATTTGCTTGGTCGGACTGCGCTCTGATCGGGGAAGAGGCTTCAGGGGATATCAGTCGAGTATTTCGGCGATGATGGCGCCGCCGACGACGTGGTCGCCGTCGTACCAGACGGTGGACTGTCCGCGGGTGATGGCGGTCTTGGGCGCGTCGAAGGCGACGATGAGACTGCCGTCCCCCTGCGGCTCGAGCACGGCGGGAGCGGGAGCGTCCTTGTAGCGGATTTTGGCGTCGACACGCAGCGGCGCCTCGGGAAAGGGATATTTCTGCATCACCACATCGCGCACGCGGAAGCGGCGATGCTGCAGGTCGGACTTCCTCCCCACTTCGATCGTGTTGCCGTCGGCGTGGATTTCCGTCACGTACACCGGCTCGCCTACGGCGACGTTGAGTCCCCGCCGCTGCCCGATAGTATAGAACGGATACCCGTCATGCTCCCCGATCTTTTTTCCTTCGAAGAGCACATCGCCCCCGCGCAGGCGCGCGTCGATGTCCGGCACGTTGTCCCGCAGAAAGCGATTGTAATCGTCGTCGGGAATGAAGCAGATTTCGTAGCTCTCCTGCTTTCCCGCGGTGCGCACGCCGAGCTGCGCGGCGATGCGCCGGGCCTCCTCCTTGCTGATGCCGGCCAGCGGAAACAGCGTGCGGGCGAGGCTTTCCTGCGAGAGCGCCCAGAGGGCGTAGGACTGGTCCTTGTTCGCATCCTCACCCCGGACGATATGCCAGCGCCCGGTGTCTTCATCCTGCCGCACGCGCGCGTAATGTCCCATGGCCACGTAATCGGCGCCGATGGACATGCCCTTGCGGATCATTTCTTCCCACTTGATTTTCCGGTTGCAGATCACGCAGGGATTCGGGGTGTTGCCCGCCATGTACTCGTCGATGAACATGTCGATGACGTTTTCCCGGAACGGCGCGCTGAAATCCAGCACGTAATGCGGAATGCCGAGGTCGGCGCACACCGCACGGGCGTCGTTGATGCCGTCGAGCGAGCAGCAGCTCTTGTCATTGGCCGCGTTGCCGCCGACGTCCTCGTAATTGTAGGTCTTGATGGTGATGCCGACCACGTCATAGCCCTGCTCGACGAGCAGGGCCGCGGCGACGCTGGAATCCACGCCGCCGGACATGCCGATCACCACTCTCTTTGCATCACTCACGTCCTGCCTATCCTTTCATTGGTCTGCGCACTGCGACCTGCTATATTTGAACATCATGCCGCCGCGCTGCGGCGTTTCACGCATCAGGTAATAAAAGAAAAATCTTCCGCATGATCACGGCAGAAAAATCGGCACCATGGACACGGCTGCTGACCTGGTATTTCCGCCGGCGGCTTCGCGCCGCCTTCGCGGGAGTGCATTGCAAGGGACTCGATTTCCTCCGCCACGCGGAAGCCGGCGTGCCCGTCGTGCTCTACGGCAATCACCCGGGGTGGTGGGACGCCGTGCTGCCCATCGTGATCAGCCACGGCATCCTCCGCCACGACGCCTACGCCATGATGGAGGAGAAGCAGCTCGCCCGCTACGGATTTTTCCGGAAAATAGGGACGTTCTCCGTCGTGCGCGAAAATCCCCGCGAAGCCCTGCGCAGCCTGCAATACGCCGCGGAGCTGCTGCGCGGACGATCCCGTTTCCTCTGGCTTTTCCCGCAGGGGGTGATTACCTCGGTGGACAAGCGTCCCCTGCACTTCTTCAATGGCACCGCCCGCCTGCTGCGCGACCTGGGTGACGTCATCGCCATCCCGGTCGCCTTTCGCTACGACTTCGTCGAAAAGGAGCGTCCCGAAGCCTTCCTCGCCTTCGGCAAACCCTGGCGCATCCGCGCCGACGAACGCGTCGACATCCCCCTCACCACCACCCTGCTCGAGCAGCTCATCGAATACGAAATGGACGTTCAGCGCGAAGAAATCATGGAACGCGACTTCGGGGAGTACGAGCTCATCGTCCCGGGGAAACGCTCAGTGAACGAATGGTGGGACAGCCTGCGGCAAATGAAAAGATGACAAAAAGGAAAAATGGAAACATGACACCCCGGTGCATATTTCCATTTTTCATTTTTTCCTTCTTTCACATCTGCAATTTGCAATCTGCACTCTGCAATCTGCACTTTGTAATATGCAATCTGCTATCGTGCGACGACCGCCTCCGCCGCGCTGAAACCGCTCCGCACCGCACTCTCTATGGTGGCCGGCAGTCCGGTTGCCGTCCAGTCGCCTGCGAGATAGAGGCCGCCGATCAATGTCCGCGCGGAGGGACGGAAGGTTTCCATACCGGGCATTGGGACAAATGTCGCGCGCTTTTCGCGTATGGGTATGACCTCGATGACGTCTTCGTCCTGCAGATCGGGCGCGGCGAGGCGCAGTTCCTCGACCAGCATGCGACGCAGCGACACCGCATCGCGCGGAAGATCTTCGGGCACGGCCGAGATGGTCGCGCTGTAGCGGTGGCCGCCGCCGTCCTCTCCACCCTTGTCGAATATCCAGTGCAGGCGCGTTTCCAGCAATCCGGTCATGAGCGGCAGTCCGAGGTCACTGCGACTGCGGAAATGAATGGACAGGATTTCCGATGGAATGAAACGATTGAAATCGATGCCGAGCGCGTCTTCGAGGCCGGACGCCGCGGCGAGGCGCTGCAGCGACCAGGGCGGAACGGCGCTGATCACGGTGTCCGCTTCCATCGTTTCCCCGTCTTTCATGCGCACGCCGCGCACCGTTCCGTCGCGAACGAGGATTTCCTCCGCGGACGCGTGCAGCCGCAGGACTGCACCCTCCTTGCGCAGGACCTTGAGCGCACCGTCGACGAGCAGCGGCGTCAGTCCCGCACGCGGCAGCAGCATATCGGCGCCGTCCGGCGCGCCGAGAAAGATTTCCCTCAGCACGGTGGCGAAGAGTTTGGCCGAGG
>JAVVFP010000473.1:0-2906 GCA_032250495.1 Bacteroidota bacterium
TTCAATTCTTTTCATGAACGCCTTCGTGCCTCTGATCAATCGCTACACGCGGCCGCGTATCTTCGGGGAGGTGAAATCATGAAAACCATTATCGGCATGCTTGTCACCCTTTCGATCATCGGCGTCATCTCCGGCGGCGGACTGGCCATGCTCAGCAGCTGGGCCGATCCCCTGATCGCCGCCAATAAAAAGGCCGACACCGAGCGCGCCATTTTCCAGGTGCAGCCCGAGGCCAGGAATTACGAAAAAGTGGAAACGGTCAGCTATGAACTCTACCGCGTACTCGATGCGAGCGGCAACGCCGTCGGCTACGCGCTGCCGTGGGAAGGCAACGGCTTCCAGGGTAAGATCCGCCTCATGGTCGGCGTAAAATCCGACCTGATGACCATCACGTCGATCGAGGTGCTCGAGCAGGTGGAGACACCGGGTCTCGGGACAAAGATTGCCGAGGATCCGTTTCGCGGACAGTTTTCCGGTCTCCCCGCGGATCCGCAGGTGGACTGGGTGAAGGGTGCCCCGGCTACCAGGGAAAACCAGGTAGAGACGATTACGGGCGCCACGATTTCCTCGAAAGCCATTGTCGAGATCGTCAATGACGGCATGGCCAACCTCCGCAAGGACATGAAAGAAGGAGGGGTGCAATGAAAAAACAGGTTTCACTCGCCACCGAATACACCAAGGGTCTCTGGGACCAGAACCCGGTTTTCAAGCAGGTGCTCGGCATGTGTCCCGCACTCGCCGTGACGGTCTCCGCGATGAACGGCATCGCGATGGCCCTTGCCACGACCTTCGTGCTCACGTTCTCGAGCCTTATCATTTCTCTCATACGGAAGCTCATTCCGACGCAGGTGCGCATCGCGTCCTACATCGTCATCATCGCGACTTTCGTCACCATCGTCGACCTGGTCATGCGTGCGCAATTCCCCGAACTCAGCAAGGCCCTCGGTCCGTATATTCCGCTCATCGTGGTCAACTGCCTCATCCTCGGTCGCCAGGAGGCCTTCTCATCGAAGAACACACCGGTGCGTGCCGTGCTCGACGCGCTCGGCATGGGAACAGGCTTCATGGTCGCGCTGGCATCCCTTGGCGGTATTCGGGAGATCCTCGGATCGCGCACACTGCTCGGCGTGCAGGTGCTGCCGGATGCCTTCGATCCCTGGCTCGTGATGATTCTTCCTGCAGGCGCTTTCCTGACGCTGGGACTGATGATGGGCGGGCTCAACCAGATGGTGCTGCGCAAAAAAACGCGCGAGGAGCGCGAACTCGCGGCCCGTCACCTGCAGAAACCAAAAATGTCGCTCGAACACGGGCAGGAGGCGTAAATCATGGAACTGATTCTGATCTTTATTTCCGCCGCCATCGTCAATAACTTTGTGCTGGCGTATTTCCTCGGCATCTGTCCGTTCATCGGGGTCTCGAACAAGCTGTCATCGGCTTTCCCGATGGGACTGGCGACAACCTTCGTCATGGTGCTCACCGCTATCGTCACCTGGCTGATATATCATCTCATCCTGGTGCCGTATCATGTCGAGTACCTCCAGTACGTTTCCTTCATTCTCGTGGTCGCGTCACTTGTGCAGTTCGTGGAAATGTTCATCAAGAAGGTCAGCCAGCCGCTGTACCGCGCGCTGGGGATATTCCTGCCGCTGATCACCACCAACTGCGCCATTCTCGGACTCGCCCTTTTCATGGTGCTCAAGGATTACACCTTTGTCCAGGGCATTTTCTACGGTGTGGGCGCGGGGGCGGGCTTTACGCTCGCCATCAGTCTCATGGCGGGCATCCGTGAGGAACTCGAACTGGCGAACGTGCCGCGCGCATTCCAGGGCGCCCCGATCACGCTCATCGTGGCGGGCCTGATCGCCCTGGCCTTCATGGGATTCGCCGGCATGATCTCGGTGTAAAGAAACGCAAGTATATTCAGGAGTAATACAATGATTTCTCGTCGATCCTTTCTGAAACTGACCGGCCTCGCGGCCGGCGCCCTGGGTGCAGGTTTCGGCACCGGCCGGATGCTGACCGCGGACAGCGGCCGCCGCTTCGCCATGCACGGCTTTGTCCCGGATGACGAACGTACCGTGGCCGATCTGCTGCGGTTGTTCCACGCCGAGCTGCCTTCCGGCGCCGGCGTTCCGGTGATCGATGCCGACGCCCGCTGGCACCGCGTGCTGCGTGGCGCGTCGGGATCACCCACATTCAGCGCCGGTCCCCGCAGCGGCAGCGGACGCGTGGTCGTGCGCATGCAGCGGCTGGGCAGTGCGGTGGCGGGCGACGTGCTCGTCACCGACGACCGCAAGCGGATGTACCATCCCGACGGCGACTTCAGCATGGCGCTTCGCACCCTGCGCGGACGACTGCAGTCCGCCGAGGCGGAGTACATGTTCTCTGCCGAGTATGTCGAGGAAGCCCCCTTCGCCGCGCTGCTCTCGAGTGGCAGCATGCTCGTCGTGGAGGATGTCCGCGGCATTGTCGACCGCATTCGACTCGACGACGGCGGGAGCCGCAGTTTCGAGGTGGACGGTCCGCAGGGACGTACCGGCGTCACCGTGCGCAACGGCAGCGCGCACGTACACAAGGCAAGCTGTCGTCATGCCCTCTGCCGCAAGGCCGGTTTCGCATCGCGTCCGGGCGAGGTCATCGCCTGCGCCCCCAACCGTGTTCTGCTCCGCATCGAGCGTGCGTAAATCCCGATGAGCGGAAAGCGTTCCCCGATCGGCCTGACGATGTTCATCCTCACGATTTTCGTGATCGGATTCTACATCGCACTGCAATTCGCCCGCGAGGACGATGCGATCACCCGCACGCAGGTGGCGCTCGGAACGCTCATCGAAGTACAGATCCGCGGCATGGACCGCAGCGACGCCTGGCACACCATGGATGCGGTGTTCGCTGAAATCCGGCGCGTC
>JAVVFP010000474.1:0-2905 GCA_032250495.1 Bacteroidota bacterium
CTCTGCGAACATCACCGCGCGACGAACGACGGTTTTGAGTTGCGCCACGTTGCCCGGCCAGTTGTAGGCCAGCATTTTCTCTATCGCCTTCGGCGTGAAGCCTGTGATTTCCTTGTTGAGCTCCTGGTTGCAGGTCTGCAGGAAACGGCTCGAGAGATACGGCAGATCCGTCTTTCTTTCGCGCAGGCTGGGGACGAAGAGGGAGAATTCGCTGATGCGGTAAAACAGGTCCGCGCGGAAGCGCTTGTCCTCTATGAGATGATGCAGGTCCTTGCTGGTGGAGACGACGAGACGCACGTCCACGGGAACAGGGGTTTCGCTGCCCATGCGCACCACGCTCTTCGTCTGCAGCGAACGCAGCAGCCTGCTCTGCAGGCGCGGCGGAAAGGCGGATATCTCGTCGAGGAACAGGGTTCCCCCGTGCGCGGCTTCGAACTTGCCGGTCTGCGCCTTGTCCGCTTCCGGAAAGGCACCGCGCTCATAGCCGAACAGTTCGCGCTCCAGCACTTCTTCTGACGGGGCGTCGCAGGCGATGCTTACGAAAGGCTTGGACGCACGGTCGCTGCCCTCGTGAATCGCCTGGGCGACGAGCGCCTTGCCCGTGCCGGCCTCACCCTGTATGAGTACGTCGGGCTGCATCTTCGCGATGCTGCGCACGGTGGACAGCAACTCGACGACCACATCGCTGGTACCCATCCGCTGCAGCAGCATATCCTTCTGCTGTGGCTTCGCGCTCTGCTGTCCCAGAAACTTCCTGCGCATAAGCCGCTCGTCGAGCGCGCGGCCGAGGACCTCGAGTATCTCCGACGTCTCGAACGGCTTGGCGACGTATTCGAAGGCCCCGGCCTTCATCGCATCGACCGCGCCGGGCACGCCCGCGAGCGCCGTCATGAAAATAACCGGAACCTCCGGATTCATCCGGCGCATGCGCAGCATAACCTCACGTCCGTCCATACGCGGCATGAGGATGTCCAAGACTACGGCGTCCGGCTCCTCCCTGCGAAAAAGCTCCAGGGCCGCGTCCCCCTCCATCGCCATCATGGCCATAAGACCCTGCCGCTCGAAAAGCCGTTTGAGGAGAATGCACATGTCTTCCTCGTCGTCGACGATCAGAACCTTCATACCGCGATACTTGTCGAGGCCGTCCATAACTATTACTCCTGATGTACTGGGCGCAATAAAGTACGGGAGAAAAGAATCTTATTCAATATATCAGGGAAAAAATTCCATAGCGACTGCACATGCAAGGCCGCTCTGCAACCCCGATTCCCGTGATGAATTTCATGACAATGACTGCCTATTTATTCAACAGCACAATAAACCCATGTTTTTCATGGTCTTACACACGTACAGCCTCGAATCATGCAAAAGTACTGTTGATTTTATTTACAGTGACAAAAAAACCGGCAGCGAGCCGGCAGCGGCCGATCACTGTAATTGATTACATATCAATGACTTACTCCGTTTCGTGAAAATTCTCCCTTTTTGGTACGGTAATTGCAGTAATTCTCAACAGAAGGCTGTAGAAAGTCACAACACCCATTCAACAGATACCGGAGTTCATCATGGTTGCCTTATTTGTCATTTTGTTCGTGGTGGTCCTGCTCGCCATCGACCTGTTCATACAGGCGCGCAGCCGCCAGTACCCGATCATGGCGGCCGTCCCGCAGGGCGGACCTGCGGCACACGGGAAGGAGACCGTGCGCATCCCGAAAAGCGTTTTCTTCCATCCCGGGCATACCTGGGCGCGTCTCCAGGACGGTGACAAGCTCGAGGTCGGCGTCGATGATTTTGTTCAGAAGGCGCTCGGCGGCATCGACAGCATGCAGCTGCCGATGGTAGGTGAATTCGTGCGACAGGGCGATCCCGTCATCACCCTGCATCACGGCAATCGCCGTCTTTCCCTGGTGGCGCCCGCCAGCGGTTATGTGCGTGCTATCAACAGGGACGCGATGGAGAACCCCCGTCTTGTCGCCGAAAACCCGTACCGCGAAGGCTGGCTGATGATGGTCGAGCCCGCGGAACTCGCCGCGAACCTCGGATTGCTGCGCGTCGCGGAGAGTGCCGTGAGCTGGATCAAGGAAGAGATCAAGCGTTTCCGCGAGTTCCTTGGCAGCAGCGTCGCACAGCCGGCGACTGTCGGCGAGTCCATGCTCGACGGCGGTCTGCCCGTCTCCGGGGCACTGGAGCATCTTGACGACGAACATCTGCACAGCTTCGAGGAGCAGTTCCTGCGCTGATCGGACCCGAATCCTGTACTCCAAAAAAAAATCTCCCACCACTCTCTTCAGGAGACAGACCATGTCACATGCCATACTCGTGGACCTCACACTCTGCGTGGGCTGTGGTGCCTGCACCACGGCCTGCCAGCAGGTCCACCATTTTCCCGAGAAAGAAAATCCGGAACTGGACGACAAGAATTTCACCGCGATCCGCACGGTCACCGACAAGGAAAGCGGCGACGAGCATTACGTGCGCAAGATGTGCCGTCACTGCGAGGAGCCTGCCTGCGCGTCCGCCTGCCTCGTCGGCGCCCTGACGAAGACGAAGGACGGTGCCGTGACCTGGGACACGAACAAGTGCATCGGCTGCCGTTACTGCATGCTGGCCTGTCCGTTCGACATCCCCAAGTACGAATGGAGCAGCATGTCGCCCGAGGTGCGCAAATGCACGATGTGCTACCAGGAACGCCACCTGACCGCCGACATGAAAGTCGACGCCAAGGGATATGTCCTGGGAGCGGACGGCGAGCGTATCGTTGTCGAGGGACGCGAAATCACCGTCGAGGATCGTGATACCATCATTGAACTGACAACGAACATGGACGGCGGACGCGCGTCCGCCTGCTCGGTGGCCTGCCCGATGGAAGCCACGATTTTCGGCGAGCGCGATCAGCTGCTCGCGG
>JAVVFP010000476.1:0-2897 GCA_032250495.1 Bacteroidota bacterium
TGCACCGCGTGCTGCGCATCGGCGCCGCAGGCCTCGAGCGCGGTGCGGAAAATGCGGGGATGCGGCTTGGAGACGCCCACCTCATCGGAAAAAGCGAGGAAGGTGAAATATCCCGCCACCCCGTGCGCTTCGAGCACCTTGCGCAGCACCCGTCCGGGTGAGAAGGCGGTATCTGAGATCAGGGCGAGCCGGTAGCGTTCGGACAGCGCGGCCAGCGCGTCGGCGGCTCCGGGAAGCAGGCCGGGCAGTCCTGCGAGTATGCTGTCCTCGAAACTGCGCACCGTCCGCGCATGCAGCTCGTCGGCGACCTCGATTCCGAGGTGCCGCCAGATGCCGTCGAGGGATTCCGAGGCGGTCAGCGTGCGCTGTCGGCCGTGCCAGTGTCGTTCGAAGGTTTCATAGGAAACGCGGAACGCCTCGTCGATTTCCACATCGTCCCATTCCCTGCCCGTATGGCGGTATATCTCCCGCATCGCCGCATGACGCACGGCGCGACGCGCGGCGCCGTTGCGTGAATCGACGATGGTATTCCAGAAATCGATGGTAATGGCCTGTAGCATGCTTCCTCTAACAAGAAAATGACGACAAAAGCTCCTCGTCCGGCCTGGAGCAGAGGAGCTTTCGTGTGAAATGTCCGCAGATCAGCCGATGAGCGAAAATCCGGTGTAGGGTTGCAGGACTTTCGGGACGATGATCTTGCCTTCCGGCGTCTGGTAATTCTCGAGTATGGCGACCATGAGTCGCGAGGTGGCCAGTCCGGAGCCGTTGAGCGTGTGCACGAATTCGGGCTTGCTCTTCGGTCCTTCGGGACGCCAGCGGATGTTGGCGCGGCGGGCCTGAAAATCCTCGAAATTGCTGCAGGAGGACGCTTCCAGCCAGGCATTTTCCGCAGGCGCCCAGACCTCGAGGTCATAGGTCTTGGCCGAGGAGAAGGACGTATCCCCGGTGCAGAGCAGGCGCACCCGGTAGGGAATTTCGAGCAGGCGAAGAATGCGCTCCACGTCCTCTACCAGCGCCTCGAGTTCGTCATACGAGTCCCGCGGCCGCGCGAACTTGACGAGTTCCACCTTGTTGAACTGATGCACCCGCAGGAACCCCTTGGTCTGCTTCCCGTAGGACCCCGCCTCGCGGCGGAAGCAGGCGCTGTAGCCGCAGAAGCGCGAAGGCACCGCGTCGGTATCGAGGATTTCGTCGCGGTACATGTTCGTGATGGGCACTTCCGCCGTGGGAATCAGGTAGAGATCGTCGTCCGCGCAGCGATACATGTCCTCGGACATCTTCGGCAGCTGCCCCGTGCCGTACATCGAATCGGCGTTGACGAGGAAAGGCGGGAAGACTTCACGGTAGCCGTGATCCCGGCGGTGTACGTCGATCATGAAATTGATCAGCGCCCGTTCCAGCGTGGCGCCCTCACCGGTGTAAAGCGGGAAGCCGCTGCCGCTGAGTTTGGCTCCGCGGTCGAAGTCGAGGATGCGATGTTTTTTGCCCAGCTCGATATGATCGAGCAGCGGCACCTCGGGTTCTTCCGACAGGCCGATGGCCTTTTCCGGCGACCATGCACGTACGTCTGCGTTATCGGCATCGCTCGTGCCGATAGGGACGCTTTCGTGGCAGAGGTTCGGCAGCGAGAGCAGCACCTCGCGCAAAGAGGACTCTGTTGCGCGGAGTTCCTCGTCCATGCGCTTGATGGTATCGGACACCACCTTCATTTCCGCGATCTGCGCCTCCGCGTCGCGCTTTTCTTTTTTCAGGCGTGCGATGTCCTGGGAAACGACGTTGCGCGTATTCTTGAGCTGTTCCACTTCGGCGATGATTTCGCGTCGACGACCGTCCTGCGCCAGCACGGCGTCCACATCGGCCTTTTCGTTCTTGTTGCGTATGGCCTGACGGACTTCGTCGGGATGTTCGCGAATACGCTTGAGATCGAGCATGATGCGCTGTCCTTATTTGAATGAAAGAAATCTGCTGTCGGAGAGGAGGTCCGTGTGCGAGGCCCCCTCCCTGAACTGCTGGCGCAGCCGTTCGAGGCCGCGCGTGGTGTCGCTCATCTGCGCGTCGCATTCTGAAGTGAACTTGAGCGTGATGAAGCTGCTGTCCGGGGGACGGTTGGCTCCCTGGCCGATTTCGCGTGAGGTGGTCGCGGATATCAGCGAGGGATCGAAGCCGAAAATTTCGGCAATTTTCCGGGCAAATGAAAAACGGTCGATGGATTCCGGACCGGAGACGTGATATATCCCGCGACAGTCCTTCTCCACGATGCGGAGGATGCCGTACGCGAGATCGTCTGCCATGGTGGGATTGCCCCGTTGATCGTTGACGACGCGGAAGGGCAGGCCCTTTTCCAGCTGTGCGAGCACCCAGGAAACGAAATTCATCCGTACCTCGAAACCGGTGCCGTAGAGCACCTGTGTGCGCACGATGGCGCCGTCGACATGGGATGAGAGCACGGCGTTTTCCGCCGCGAGTTTCGACCGCCCGTAATAGCTCACGGGCATCGGCCGGGAGCGCTCGTCGTAGGGCGCATGCCGTCCGTCGAACACGTAATCGCTCGAAAGCTGCACGAGGCGGCACCCCTCTATGCGCCGGGCGGGAATGAGCAGGTTTTTGACTCCGTCGACGTTGAGCTGCCACGACGCGCGCCTGTCCTCTTCACAGGCGTCGACGTTGGTCATGGCCGCGGTGTTGATGATGACGTCGGGACGGAAGGAGGCGACCATGCTTTTCACGTCGGCGAGACGCGTAATGTCGAGCTGCTGGTAATCGAAGCGCTCGTGCATGAAAAAGCTGCGCGGCGCCAGATCGGTCAGCAGCAGCGCATCGGCGGTCTCCCGCCCGAAGGCGAGGGCCAGTTTCTGCCCCAGCAGTCCGTGCGCGCCGGTGATCATCACTTTCATGAC
>JAVVFP010000475.1:0-2897 GCA_032250495.1 Bacteroidota bacterium
GGCTGCGGGGATCCGACGGACCGTAGAAGGTGACCACCGGCAGCTGCAGGGCTGTGGCGATATGCGTCGGACCGCTGTCGTTGCCGACGACGGAGCTGCAACGCTGCATGAGTGCGGCGGCGTCGCGCAGGCTCCCGGCCGGCGCGGCCAGCGCGCGTCCCGCGCTTTCCTTCTCGATGGCCAGCGCATCGCGGCGCTCCGACTCGCTGCCCCAGAACACGAGGAAGCGCCGGTCGCCGAGGTCCATATCACGCGCGAGGGCGATCCAGTGCCCGACCGGCCATTTTTTCGAAGGATATCCCCCCGTGGGAATCAGTCCGGTCACCGGCAGGTCCTCCGGCAGCTGCAAGGCGCGCCAGTTCGCCGCGGCGCGGCTGCGTTCCGCGTCCGAAACGCGCCAGACCAGTGCGCGCGTGCGCACGGGGATGTCCATATACCCGAGGACAAACAGGTTGAACTCGACCTCGTGTCCCGCGTTCGCGGCGCGGGCGGACAACCGGTGGTTATACAGTTTCTCACGCACGCGGAAATCGAAACCGATGCGTGTGCGCGCCCCGCTGACAAGGGACTGTATCGCCGTCGCGGGCGAGCAGATCAGATCGATGGAAAGGTCGAAACGGCGGCGACGCAGGCGGCGCAGAAAACCCAGCTGCCACCGGATGCGCTCGTCCTCGAAGAGCAGCACTTCATCCACGTCGGGATTGTTTTCCAGCACCAGGGCGCTGTTGCTGCGTACCACATAGGCGATGTGCGCGTCGGGATAGGCGAGGCGCAGGTTCGCGAGCAGCGGTGTGGTCCAGAGCACGTCGCCGATGCCGCTCATGCGGATGATCAATATGGACTTCGCGGGAAATTTCATCACGGTCTCTGCCGGCATCGAAGCTAGCATTTTCCCCGGGATGGAACAACAGGCCGGAGTGTGCGATGGCGGTCAGAGTTTATAGCCGATCGTACGGAGGAACTGCTTTCGCACGGAAATATCCTCCGCCGTTTCCACGCCTATCGGGATCTCGCCGTCGACGACGCCGAGAATGCCCCTGCCCTGTTCGGTCTCGCACACGATCACTTCGGTGGAATTGGCGGTGGCGCAGAAAATGCGCGTCACTTCCGGCACGGTCTTGATCGTATTGAGAATGCTGAGCGGGAAACCTTTGTCTATCATGACGATGAAACTGTGTCCCGCCCCGATCGCACGCGCATTCCGCACTGCGAGGTCGATCAGCTTCTGCTCGTTGCCCGCCCAGCGCACGAGCCGCTGCTGCGAAGCTTCACAGAACGCGATGCCGAAGAGCAGCGACGGATTCGTCTGCACGATGGCCTCGTACAGATCTTCGACGGTTTTGATGAAATGCGAATGACCGAGGATGAAGTTCATCTCCTCCGGTTTCTCGATGCGTACAGTAGTCAGTTCCATCGACGTCCTCCGAATCAGGGTATGAGCAGAATCTTTTTGGTTGCGGCCCGGACGGCAGAGCGGCACGGATGGCAGAGCGGTACGGACGGCAGAGCGGCCCGGCCCGCACATCCCGGGAACAGGTGCGGCATTAATACCGTGTATTTCACCTGACAAATCCGTATAATGTTCATTATCACGTTGTTGAACGGGATGCGGGAAAAGTACGGTTTTCAGCCGTACGCTTCAATTCCTGTCGCCCCTGGACGGGAACATTCACGCGCCAGCGCCTGTTTGAGAAACATCGGCCTGATTTCAACAGACATCCAAATATCCCACAACTTTCGAAGAGGAAATTCCATGAACACCTTCAATGTTCTGAAAACAGTCGCGCTTGCAGTGCTTATTTCGGTGACTTTCGTCGCCTGCGATGAGGACAGCGACAACCCGATCACCACCGATCCTGAAGTTGCCGCACCGACCAACCTGGAAGCAGCTTCGGCCGATGGCGCGGTGTTCCTGAGCTGGACCCCCTCCGTGGACGAAAGTGAAGACAATTTCGGCAGCTACAACATCAGCATACTCAACCTCGCCACGAACCAGACCAATACCACGCCCATCACGGTCGGCAAGGGACTGAGCAGCGTGCGCATCGACGGCCTGACCAACGGCATACAGTACGCCTTCACCGTGCGTTCGGTCACAACGCTCGGCAACGAGAGCACGGATTTCGCCATGATCGAGTGGTCGCCGGCCGTGCGCAATGATCTGGACAACGACGGCAACCTGATCCGCGTCTACGCCACGACGTCGAGTACGTTCGACAGCGGCATCGACCTCTACAACGATGCCGGCATGACGGAAATCATCCCGCAGGCGGGCACCGAGTTCACCGCGCGCGGCGACCTGTTCGTTTTCGCTTCCAGCAGCAGCTCCACGCTGTCGCTGAAGAGTCCGGCAGAAGCCAACAACCAGGGACTGGAGACGCAGTTCTCCAACTTCTCGCCGGTTGAGACCGACGATCTCGATAATCAGCTCGCCTCGGAGCCGCCCTCGGACGGCAGCTACGCGCTCAAGGAGATCACCCTCGACAACGGTACCGTCAGCGCCGGTCGCGTGTACTGGGGCCGCCTGGTGCGTGGCAGCGACTATTTCTACTTCCGCCTGCTGATCAAGAAGGGCAGCAACGGTCGCCTGGTGCAGGGCAGCGGCGACGACCGTTATGTCGAAATGGTCGTCAGCTTCCAGAACGCGCCGAACAATCCGTTCGCAAAGCACTAATCGCGCTTCGCGCTCGCGCGTGGTAGGCTTTGCGCTGTAAGCTTTACGCTGTAAGCAGATAAAAACCACCGGTCATTGGGCCGGTGGTTTTTTTCGTCCTGCCTTCCCGTCTTCGTCCGCCTCCGGCGGACTTCGCCGTGGCAAGCTGCCTTCTGCCTTTGACACGAACACCTCGGTACCTGGCCACGGCGCACTGCCCGCCTCAGGCGGGGCCGCTCCCAGG
>JAVVFP010000011.1:0-17012 GCA_032250495.1 Bacteroidota bacterium
CCGCAGCATCAACGGAGGACGGAACTGGCGTTCCGCATTTTATCCCATGGGAGGGGAGCGTCTCGCCGCCGTGCGCGGACTCGCGGGAAGCGAGGTCGTCTGGATTGCGAGTGACCGTGCCGCCTGGGTGAGTCCCAACGCGGGCGGAAGCTGGACGGAGACTGTGACCATTCCCGTCGGTCCCGTGCAGGATGCGGTATTCGCCGACTCTGCCCGCGGGTGGATTGTCAGCAAGGCGGGCATCGTGCAGCGCCTCGTCTCCAATCCGCTGCTCGACGCGTCGTCTCTGGCGTTCACCGCAGCGACCGGAATGGACATTCGCGGCGTCTATCCGAATCCCGCGCGCAGCACGAACGCATCCGTAACGGTCCTGCTGCGGCTGCAGCGTCCAGGCGCGGTGCGGCTCGTCGTCTACAACAGCGCCGGTGCGGAAGTCGCCGTTCCGCTCGCGCAGCATCTTCCGGCAGGCCGGCATCAGACGGTTTTTCGCACTGCAGGTTTGACGCCGGGTGCGTATTTTCTTTCCCTCACGGCGGGAACGGAACAAGTGGTGCGACGTATGATCATCGCGCGCTGACCCACATTCCCGATTCGAGGCGTTTCGCCAGACTTTGATGATCGTCAATCACACTCCAGGAGAGTTTCATGAAATATTTCCGTTCCCTGCTTTTTCTTCTGCCCTTCCTGTTGCTGGTCGCGTGCAGTGACGACGACGGGGTCACCGACCCCAACGACAACAATAACAACAACAACAATGCCGATACAGAGAAACCTGTAGTGGAGATCACGAATCCAACTGCGGACCAGGAGATCAGCGGCGACGTGCTGCTCGTGGAAATCAATGCCACGGACAATCACCGCGTGGAAAAGGTCGAAGTCTACCTGAGCACGTCTCCCTTCCCGCTCGCGACCCTGACCTCTGCGCCCTGGAGGACGACGTTCGACATCAGCGACCTGGCCCCGGGAGCATATGCGGTTTCCGCGAAGGCGTTCGATTCGACCGGGAATGAATCCAACCGTTCGACCGTGACTTTCATCATCACGGCCCCGGGTGGATTCCGCTTCAGCTTCACCGACGGCGCCATGTTCACGTATGACCGCTGGGGGCTGGACGGGGATAACCAGATCCTGCCCTCGACGAAGAGCACGTATGTTTCGCGCTACGAGCAGGGTGATGGTACTCCCGTGGGCGGTGAGACCGACTGGTACCGGATCATCTCTACCGACAGCCGCTCCGGTCGTTCCGATACCATGATCGCGCGCGTCGACGCACAGAACAATATTCAGGTCTACGGACTTGCGAATGAGCTCGTTGAGCGCTTTACGCGAGAGCTCATAGATTCGGGAACGCTCCCTCAGGCGCCTGTGCTGCCGGCTCCGGAATGGACTTACCTGGCCCGGGTCAACGACATGAACGGCGATGCGCTCGAGCCCGGGGGAGAATGGGATGTCACGCAGGGATCCGGGATTGAGATATCCTTCGGCCTGATCTCAGCCACGGTGAGCATGAAGGGCGCCTTCATCGAGCAGGGCGAAGTATTCTCCGTGCAGAGCAGGGATATCTCGACATGGAAAGTCCGTATCACGGTTACCATCAGCGTACTGGGACAGGACAACGACATCCCCGTCAATATCTGGTTCTCGGACGATCCATCCGCGCAGCTGCGACTCATGCAGGAGAGCGCCGAGCTGAATCTCGGACTCGTGCAGTTCCCCGTCGAGGGCGATCTGCAGGCACTGGTCTCCTGGGAATAGGAAGCTGCAGGACATGACAGCAATCCCCGGCATGGCGCCGGGGATTTTTTTTGTATGTTGCGGATACAGACGCTGGCCCGTCACCACGAAACATACCTCCCCAATTAGATGCGGAGCATGCTGTCATGAAGTGTCTTCTCATCGCCGCCCTCACGCTCCTGGTCGGCCTTCCTCCCCACGGATACGCACAGAATAATTCCTCACCGGTGGGTATTGATTACCACCTCCCGGATGACGTCGATGTCGTGCCTGGGACGGTGATCGTGAAATTCCGCTCAGCCGTAGAACATCGTCTCACCCGTCATGCGCCCGGACTGCCGTCCCTCACGCCGGTTCTCGCGCGCTACGGGGTGGAGAACATGATGCAGATGTACCCCCGGCACAACTCGGTATGGCTGCACGACGGCAGCGAACTCGCCCTGCAACGCATGTATCGCGTGGAGTTCCATGCGCCGGCCGATCCTCGGGATGTTGCCGCCGCTTTCGCGGCGCTGCCGGAAGTGGAGTACGCGGAACCCGAGGTGGTTCAGCGTCTCCTCTACCGTCCAGACGATCCACGGCTGAGCGATCAGTACGCGCTGCTGCGCGTCGAGGCGGAGAAGGCATGGGATATCAGCAGAGGATCCGCGGAGGTGGTCATCGCCATCGTAGACAGCGGGGTGCTGCTCACGCATGAGGATCTCAAGGACAACCTCTGGATCAATCCCGGCGAGGATATCGACGGGGATGGCGTGTATACCGCTGCGGACATCGACAGCATCGATTCGGACGGGAACGGTTACGTGGACGATATCATCGGAATCGATTTCGTCGGTCCGTCTCTCGTGATGGGAGGGACGTACTACGACAACGATCCGGATCCGACGCGGCTTGGTCACCCGCACGGTACGCATGTGGCGGGGATCGCCGCAGGCGTCGGGGATAACGGCAAGGGTATCGCCGGTCTCGCCTACCAATGCCGCATCATGGCGATCAAATGCGGCTCGGACCGCTATGCGCCTTCGATTCTCCGCGGGTATGACGGTATCGTCTACGCTGCGGACAACGGTGCTGACGTGATCAACTGCAGCTGGGGCGGGGGAGGCTACCTCCAGAGCCAGAAAGAACGCATCGACTACGCGATTTCCAGGGGCGCCATCGTGGTCGCGGCGGCAGGGAATACCGGTTCGGAAGGCATCACAACCCCGGGTGCATATCCCAACGTCCTCTCAGTCTCGAATACGAATTCGGCTGACCGGATTTCCGGGTCCTCCACCTATGGATCCTGGGTCGACGTCGCCGCCCCCGGAACGGATATCCTCAGCTGTGTGATCAACAACGACGGCGCCTACCAGAACTTCACCGGCACGTCGATGGCATCACCATACGTGGCCGGACTCGCGGCTCTGGTCAAAAGTCATCGTCCCGCATTGACTCCGGAACAGATTTTCGAGCAGATCCGTGTCACCACCGACCCGGTCGATGCACTGCAGAACCGCCGCTACCATCGCAAGATCGGCAGCGGCCGCATCAATGCCTTCCGCGCCCTCACCGAATCCTCCCCCGCGTTGCGCCTCGTCGACTGGTCGTTCAGCGATGCGACGTACGGCAACGGCGATGGCATCCCGGACCAGGGCGAGATGCTCGAAATCGTCATGCGGTGGCAGAACCTGCTCGATGCCACGCAGAATGCCGTCATCACCCTCACGACGGGAAACGCGCGTGTGCAGATCACTGACTCGGTCTTCGTCGCCGGCAGCGTTCCCACCTTCGGCGAAGTCACGAACGCGACGCAACCCTTCCTTCTGCGGATAGAGGACAGCTACGCACCCAACAACCAGGTGGATCTCTTTTTCACCATCGAGGATGGTGAATACACGGATTACGGCGCCGTCTTCTTCATACAGCAGCCGACATACCGTGATCACGACATCAATGACATTCGCGTGACCGTGACCAATGACGGGAATATCGGCTTCGACGACCTGTCCGGCGTCACCGGATCAGGCCTCCGTTACAAGGGAAGGGAAAACGTCCTCTTCGAAGGAGCGATGATCCTCGGCGCAGAGGTCAACAAAACCCCGCTCGTCGTTGACGTCGCGCGAACCGGGTCCGGTTCGCAGATGGACGATTTTTCCGGGGAAGGACTTTTCCATATCCGCACGCCCGGCATCATAGCGGAGCAGGAGGGAATGGGGAAATTCGGCGACGGGAACGCCCCCCTGTCCCATCGACTGCAGACAGAGGTGACGCTGCACAGTTTCGCCTTCACCCGGCCCGAAGCGGCGAATATGGTGTTTCTGCGCTACACCATACACAATAACTCGGGCAATACGCATGAGAATTTCCATGCGGGACTGTTTTTCGATTGGGATGTGGGCAGGAATTCACAGACGGACATTGCGTTGTTCAACGATTCCCTGAAGCTGGCCATGACTTATGACAGTACCGGGTATCCCCGTGTTCCGGTCGCCGTCGGCTGCGTGCTGCTCACTCCCGCACTCGGGACAGCATACTGGGGCATCAACAATCGCGACAACGATGACGACATGCGTATCGGCATTTACAACGGTTTTTCGAAGGAAGAAAAGTGGAAAGCGCTCTCGAGCGGCATCGTGCAGCCCGTCGCGGGGATTACAGATGTGTCGCAGGTGATCAGCGCCGGTCCCGTGGACCTGGCACCCGGTGATTCGCTCGTCGTCGGCTTCGCACTTATCGCGGCAGATTCCCCGCGGGAAGTCATGGCTTCCGTTCCACATAGCCTGGCGCTGTGGGATACGATCAATCGCCGCTTCGACCCAACCGACATCGCCGGTCCGCGACCGCTCCCCGGGAAACTGCAGTTGCACGCCATCGCCCCGCATCCGGTGCGGACTTCCCACAGCGCGGTGACGGTGGATTTTTCCTCCGCCACGTCCGGTCGTCTCCGCGCCGCGATATACGATTTGCGCGGCCGCCGCGTCACCACGCTCTTCGACCAGTGGGTTGCGATGGGACGCCAGCAGTTTCGCGTTTTCCTTCCCTCGATGGCGGCCGGAGTCTATGTGATTGAATTACATGGCTTTGGTGGGACCGAAAGGAGAGTGTTTCAGCTCCTTCCCTGAGAGTGGCGGAAAAAAAAATGCAAAAATATCAAGTTTTTTTGTCCACCCCGCTTCAACGTGAGGTATATATATATGAAATAACTTCGTGCTGCAACGCTCGGGCCGCATTTTGCCCGCGATGTACGGCGTCATACACATTGGACACGCGATATGGAAGAAAAAAATCTCACGGTGGAGGACATCGAACGGAAACAGAAGCTGCTGAATTTCCTTTTCAAGCTTTTCCTGGCCGTCATGATACTCATCGCCTGTGTGTTCGTCGGTTGGCTCATTTCCTTCGTCGGTTATGCGGACAGCCTTCCCGGCTGCCCGCTCGGTTCACCCGCACCGTTCGGGTTCCCGCTGCCACTCTTCTGCTGACCCCGTGAAAAGGCGTTTTTCGCCGAGGAAACCGCTCGTAACTGCTCCCTGAACAGCCGGGGAATCGCCTATCGTCATCGGCATGCAAGCTCACGGCAGCTGCATGCCGATTTTTTGGATTTTTTTTATATCGTGAAAAATATATCTAATAAGGACTTACGGCGACGGTCGTTTCCGGCGAGAACCCGGGGTATTGCATAGCTGTCGTGGGTTTTTGTATATTTACAGCATACCAATCGAGAATAAATTCTCGATAATGACTGAAAGACAGTGAGAGATCATGACGAAGCAAGACAACATACCGGAGATCTACAGCAAGTATCCGAAAAGTGATGCTTCCTGCCTGATCGACCTCCTTCAGGACGTGCAGGAGGATTTCGGGTATCTGCCGGACATCGAAATGCAGCGTGTCGCGCGGCATGTGGGCATTCCGGTTTCCCGCGTGTACGGTGTGGCCACATTCTACAACCAGTTCCGTTTCCAGCCTCTGGGCAAGTACGTGATCAGGGTATGCCGGGGAACTGCGTGTCATGTGAAGGGTTCACTCGGGATCCTGACCACACTGGAGAACGAGCTCGGTATCAAGGCTGGACAGACGAGCAAGGACTTGATGTTCACGATTGAAACCGTGGCCTGCATCGGTGCTTGCAGCATCGCGCCGGTTATTGCAATCAACGAGGAATTCCACGGTGGACTGACAACAAAATCGTTGCAGAAACTGCTTCGCAGCTATCAGAAGCGGGAAGCGAAGGATGAGGTGACGGCATGAATGTATTCAGCAGCATCTGTTTCGAAAACTGCTGGCACTCGGCGGAGAATCCCTGCCCTCGTTTCGTCGACTGCGTGCACTCCGGTCAGCAATGCGGTGAGAGCGAGCGGAGCTCCGAACGGCTGGCCCGCTACAAGCGTGAAATACTTCTCGAGGAGCATGAGGCGCCGGTAATTCTCGTCGGCATGGGGACCTGCGGACTGGCGAACGGAGCGCAGGCGCTGCACGATGCTCTCGCGGCCGAATGCGCGGCACGAGAGATCGCTGTTTCCATCATTCCCGTCGGCTGTGTCGGCTATTGTGCACGGGAAGTCATCGTCGACATCAAGCTGCCCGGACGTCCCAGAATAAGCTACTGCGAGGTCAAGACGGCGGATATTCCGGCGATGGTCGAGCGCACGATACTGCGCGGCGAAGTTCTCGAGGAGAAGCTGCTCGGTATTGAATCGCGCGATGCGCAGTCCGGCTGGCAGAACTATCCTCTGCTCTCGGAACTCCCGTTTTTCGCCAAGCAGCGGAAAATCAATCTGGAAAACTGCGGTATCGCGGATCCAGAAAGCATTGACCAGTACCTCGCGCGCGGTGGTTACCGCGCCTTGTCCTCGGTGATCAACGACAGCGAACCGCAGCGCGTGATCGACGATGTCCTTGCCGCGGGGTTGCGGGGAAGGGGCGGCGGCGGCTTCCCGACCGGGAAGAAATGGCAGTTCGCGCGCGACACCGTGGCGGACAGGAAGTATCTCATCTGCAATGCGGATGAAGGCGATCCCGGCGCGTTCATGGACCGTGCGCTGCTCGAGGGTGACCCGCATCGCGTGGTAGAAGGGATGATCGTTGCGGCGTACGCGATCGGCGCCAGCTACGGATACATCTATTGTCGCGCCGAGTATCCGCTTGCGATCCGACGCCTGGAGAAGACCCTGGAATCCGCCCGTGCGTACGGCCTTCTCGGGAAGAATATACTGGGCAGCGGTTTTGATTTCGACATGCGCATCAAGAAGGGCGCAGGGGCCTTTGTCTGCGGCGAAGAAACCGCACTGATGCAGTCGATCGAGGGCCGTCGCGGCATGCCGCGCCCCAGGCCGCCGTTCCCGACCACGGCCGGATTGTTCGGAAAGCCGACCGTCATCAACAACGTCGAGACCTATGCGAATGTGACCACGGTGTTCAAGTACGGTCCGGACCACTACGCGTCCATCGGTACCGCGTCGTCGAAGGGAACAAAGATTTTTGCGCTGTCAGGCCAGGTTTGCAATGTCGGTCTCGTCGAGGTCCCGATGGGCGTGACGCTGCGCGAGATCGTCTTCGACATCGGCGGGGGCATCCCCGGGGGACGGAAGTTCAAGGCGGTACAGATCGGCGGACCGTCCGGGGGAGCGTTGCCGGAAGAAGTGATCGACACACCGGTGGACTACGAGAGTCTCAAGGAGGTTGGCGCCATGATGGGATCGGGAGGTCTCGTGGTCATGGACGAAAGCACCTGCATGGTCGATCTCGCCAAGTATTTCATGACCTTCATCCAGAGTGAATCCTGCGGCAAGTGCATTCCCTGCCGTGAGGGTACCAAGCGGCTTCTTGAAACACTCGAGCGGCTGTCGCGCAGCCACAGGGACGAAAGCTCGCAGGAGGACGCCCTGCTCCGATTTCAGGGCATGGTGTATCTCGAGCGTCTCGCGTCCGTCATCCAGGACACCTCGCTCTGCGGCCTGGGGCAGACCGCCGCGAATCCGGTTCTCAGTACCCTGCAGTATTTCCGCGATGAATACGAGGCGCATCTTTATGAGCGGCATTGTCCGGCCGGCGCCTGCAGGGAGCTGCTGACCTATACCATAGACACGGACAAGTGCAACGGCTGCGGTCTGTGCGCCCGCAAGTGTCCCCAGGACGCCATCATCGGCAACAAACGTCAGGCCCATTACATCATCGACGAAAAGTGCATTCGCTGCGACCAGTGCCGCGTGAACTGCAATTTCGATGCGATCTGTGTGAACTAGTAGTGACACCGAGGACGAAATGAACATTACGCTGAACGGACATACATGCTGGGCAAAGCCCGGAGAAACCATTCTGGATGTCGCGCACCGTGAGGGCGTCAACATACCCACGCTGTGTCACCTGAGCGATTTTTCGCCGACAGGCTCCTGCCGCCTCTGCACCGTCGAGGTCGAGAACGCGGGAAGCCTCGTTCCCGCCTGCGCCTATCCGGTGCAGGAAGGGATGGATGTGCGGACGAACAGTCCGCGTGTGCGACGTGCGCGCAAGACCATCATCGAACTGCTGGTCGCAAACCATCCGCAGGACTGTCTGTTTTGCGTGCGCTCCGGCAACTGTGAGCTGCAGAAGCTGACACAGGAATACGGCGTGCGAAGCCATCGCTACCGGGGTGAACGACGCCGCGCGCGCATTGACATCGCCAGTCCCGCCATCGAACGCGACCCGGAAAAATGCATTCTCTGCGGGCGCTGCGTGCGCGTCTGCCATGAGGTGCAGCATGTCGGGGCGATTGATTTCGTGCACCGCGGCTTCAAGTCCGCGGTCGCACCCGCGCTCGAACGCAGCCTCAACACGGTTCCCTGCGTGGACTGCGGACAGTGCATCGTCAATTGTCCGGTCGGTGCGCTTTCGGAGAAGAGCCATCAGAAGCCGGTGTGGGAGGCGATCAATGACCCTGAGCGATTCGTGGTCGTTCAGGTTGCACCCGCGGTCCGTGTGGCCCTGGGCGAGGAATTCGGTGCCGATCCGGGTACCGTGGTGACCGGAAAGACCGTCGCCGCGCTGCGTCGGCTCGGGTTCGACCGCGTTTTCGACACGAATTTCAGCGCCGATCTCACCATCGTCGAGGAAGCGACCGAGTTGCTCGGTCGGTTGCAGAACGGCGGCGTGACCCCGATGCTCACTTCCTGCAGTCCCGGCTGGGTGAAGTTCATCGAACATTACTACCCCGACCTGCTCGGGAATCTCTCGAGCTGCAAATCACCGCACGAAATGCAGGGTGCGCTGCTCAAGAGCTATTACGCGCAGCGAATCGGCGTCGATCCCGCCCGCATGTTCGTTGTCTCGGTCATGCCATGCACTGCGAAAAAGTATGAGGCGCAGCGCCCCGAGCTCGGCGGCGTCCACGCGGACGTCGATGCCGTCATCACGACGCGTGAGCTCGCACGGATGATCCGTGCGGCGGGCATCGATTTCTTCAAGCTTCCGAACGAGGGCTATGATGATCCCCTCGGTGAATCCACGGGTGCCGGCGCCATATTCGGTGCCGCCGGTGGTGTGATGGAGGCGGCACTGCGCTCGGCCCATTATTACTTGACCGGCAGCGATATGAAGTCCCTCACCTTCGCCCCCATCCGCGGACTCGACGGCGTGAAGCAGGCAGATGTTCGCATCGGTGATTTCACGCTCAAAGTCGCTGCGGTAAGTGGTTTGAAGAACATAAAGTCGCTCCTGGATGAGATGCGCGAAGGAAAATCGCCGTTCCATTTCATCGAGGTGATGGCCTGTCCGGGAGGCTGTGTGAACGGCGGCGGTCAGCCGCTTCCGTCCACGCCCGAAAAGCTGCGTCTCCGTACAGAAAGCATTTACCAGATCGATCGGGAATCCCCGCGACGCTGCAGTCACCGCAACGAAAGCGTGCAGAAGCTGTACGCGGAATTCCTCGGAGAGCCCAACGGGCACACGGCGCACGAACTGCTGCACACGCATTACGTGGCGCGGGACGAATTCTGAATGAAACAGGAATTGACATCCTCCTCTCACCGCGACGGTTGCTTCCCCTGCCCGCCTCCCGGCGGGAGGGGAGGCGCCGCCGGCGATACGCGGGGGGGCAGACGGATCATGTCTCACACCTTTTGCAGAGGATAGAATCATGCAGAAAATCCTGCTCGTCGACGACGACGTGGATATCATCGAAACCTACCGCGCAGTGCTGGAGCAGGCCGGTTACCAGGTGCGCTTCGCGCATGATGGCGCCAGCGGCTACGAGCTGTTCCGCGATTTCCAGCCCGACGTCGCCGTCGTGGATCTCGCCATGGAGCATTTCGACAGCGGCTTCACGCTGTGCAAACGGATCAAGGACCTGCCGGAGGGCAAACAGACGCCCGTGATCATTCTCACATCGGCAGGACACGATACCGGCTACCGCTTCTCTACCCAGAGCTATGAGGAAAAGCAGTGGATCAAGGCAGACCATTTCCTCGACAAACCGGTCGCGCCGCAGGACCTCCTGCAGTTTTTGCACGACCGCGTCCTCAAAACCGCCGACGCCTGAGCGCCGGTCCCGCCACGACTGGGTAACAAAAAACGGTCCCTCTCCGTTATTTGGAGAGGGACCGTTTGCGTCTCGTCGCTCAGAATCGCGTAAAGTCTATTTTAGGATTTCCAGCAGTTCGACCTCGAAAATCAGTGTCGCATTCGGACCGATATCGTCCCCGGCACCGCGCTCGCCGTAGCCGAGTTCGGAAGGAATGTACACTTCCCACTTGGAACCGACGGGCATGAGCTGCAGGGCCTCGGTCCAGCCGGCGATGACGCCGCCCACCGGGAACTCGGCGGGTTCACCGCGGTCGTAACTGCTGTCGAACTGTGTACCGTCGATCAGGCGTCCCCGGTAATGTACGCGCACCTTGTCGGTCTGTGACGGCTTGGGACCTTCGCCCATCTCGATGACCTTGTACTGCAGTCCGCTTTCCGTGGTGACAACGCCTTCCTTGTCCTTGTTCTCGGCGAGCCACTTGACGCCGGCTTCCTTGTTTTTCGCACCGGAGGCTTCGCGCTCCTGCTGCTGCTTGGCCATCATTTCCTGCTGGTAGGACATCCAGACCTGCTGGGCTTCCTCCTCGGTCAGTTTCGTGTCGCCTTCATTCATGATGTCGCGCATCGCTGCCGCCACGACGGCAGGATCGACCTCAATACTCTGCATTTTGAAATTCGTGCCGATGTTGTAGCCGATCGCGTAGCTGACACTGTCTTTGCGGGTTTTCAGCTCGACGTTCTCCTGCGCGTTGTTCTGACACGACATCAGCAGCAGGGCGAGGGTGAGGATGGAAAGAAAACGCATATGAATGGATCTCCTGAATGAAAAATGAGTCTGTGATCTCGTTGCAAGACATGTAAATTAGAAAAATGTACTGCCACGGTGCAAACCACGGTATGCGCCCCCTTTGCATTCAGGCTGGCCGAAAATGTGGCGACGGGCGCTGCGCGTTCCGACCCTTTGCCGTTTTCAATGTCGTTTTGACCGTTATCCCCTCAGTAAGAGGATGCCCCGTTGCGCAATAAAGGATACATATATTTCGACCAGGTCGATGCCACGTACGCCGGCAGCACTGCGCTCTCCTATTATCTGCGCCGCCACACGCATTCCGGCGTCGCGGCGTGGCGCGCCAATTTCCGTGCGGGAAGGGTGCGGCGCGGAGACGAAGTCCTGACGGAAGACAGCGTTCTACGCGCTGGCGACACGCTTGCATACCACCGTCCCCCGTGGGATGAGGGTGAAGTGCCCGGTGATATCCCGCTCCTCGCGGAGGGGGAGGGCTGGATGGTTTTCGCCAAGCCGTCGGGTCTGCCCGTGCTCCCGGGTGGCGGCTTTCTCGAGAACACTCTACTGCATATCCTGCGCGGCCGCTACGGGGACGCTCTCGCGCCGGTGCATCGGCTCGGTCGCGGGACGAGCGGCGCCATTCTCTGCAGCACACACACTGCTGCGGCGAGGGCTCTTTCACGGGCCATGCGCGAACGGCGGGTGGAGAAGACCTACCTCGCGCTCGTGCAGGGATTGCCACGTGAGGACGCGTTCACCGTGAATGTCCCGATAGGCAAGGTATCCCATCCCACGCTCACCGGCGTGTACGCCGCAGTTCCGGTCGGCAAACCCTCGGTCAGCCACTGCCGCGTTCTCCGGCGCGATGCCGAACGGGACGAGAGTATAGTCGAGGTGCGCATCCCCACCGGCAGACCGCATCAGATCCGGATTCACTGCGCGGCCGCCGGGTATCCTCTCGCCGGGGATCCGCTCTACGGTCCGGGCGGCCGCCCCTTCGCCGCCCCGGACGGAAGCGTGGCTGTGCCGGGAGACGGCGGATATACTCTGCACTCATGGACGATTTCCTTCCCTGATCCTGTTGACACCGATGAACGGACGGTCACCGCGCCGCCGCCAGTGCGCCTGCGCCACACGTGATTATCACTTGCTGCATGTGCAATGAATTCGTAAAATGATGTTTGCGGAGACAAAAGTATGAAGATGCTGACGCGCATGCGCGCGCGCCGGCCGGGAGGAGTGTCCGTCTCCGCACGGTCAGAGGGCCTGACAATTCTCCATGTGGTCGCTTTTTCAAACGAACGGAACCTGCTGTATGCCTACCGACTATTCCCCTCGCACCCTGTACCGACTGCCATGGAATTTCGCCGACAACGCCATCAGCTGGCTGGAACCGACGAGCACCTGCAACCTGTACTGTGATGGTTGTTACCGTGAAAACCGCGCGAACGCACACAAGTCGTTGCAAACGATTCAGCATGAACTCGACGTGTTCGAACGGCTGCGGAAATGCGACGGCGTCTCCATCGCCGGAGGCGAACCGCTGACACATCCGGAGATCGCGGATATCGTGCGCATGGTCAAGCGCAAGGGCTGGAAGGCGATCATCAACAGCAACGGCGCCCTGCTCTCGCGCGAGCTGCTGCGTGAACTGAAGGCGGCGGGAGTGGACGGTTTCACTTTCCATGTCGACAGCGGGCAGAAGCGTCCCCACTGGCAGGGAAAGAACGAGAGTCAGCTCAACCAGCTCCGGCAGGAACTGGCTGACCTGCTGCATGAGGTCGGTGGACTCACCTGTTCGTTCAACGCGACCGTATACCCGGAAACGCTCGGCGAAATGCCGCAGATACTCGCATGGGGACAGGAGAATATCGATCGGGTACACGTCATGGTCTTCATCAATTATCGCATGGCGGTGCTCGGCAAGGAGCATGATTTTTACGTGGGTGCCGAGCAGGTGCATTTCGACGATATGATGTACTCAAAAAAAGACGATGCCCGCCGTACGGATATCAGCGCCGAGGAGGTGGTGGACATGCTTCGCACCCACGAGCCGCAGTTCATGCCCAGTGCCTTCCTCAACGGGACGGAGCGGCCGGACTCGTACAAGTGGCTGCTGGCGGGACGCATGGGCAACCGCAGGAAAATTTTCGGATACGTCGGCGCACGCTTCATTGAAATCGCGCAGACCTGGACGCATCTGACGACGGGAAAATACCTCGCCTATGCGTCCCCTTCACTGCAGCGCAAGGGACGGCTCTACTTCCTGCTCGCACCGCTGGACAAAGGGGTGCGACGCATCGCAGGAAAGTATTTCTCTTCGCTGTTCTCCGCGCCATCCGCTTTTTTCCGCCGCCTTCATTTTCAGTCCATCATGATCATCCAGCCCGCGGATGTGCTGGCGCACGGCGCGGTCAACATGTGCGACGGGTGCCCGGACATCACCGTGTGGAACGACCAGCTCGTCTGGAGCTGCCGCATGGAGGAACAGCTGCGCTGGGGCCAGAACGTGCGCATGGTGCCGAGAAGCGACGCGACGCCTGACGCCGATCGCCAGATCGCCGAGCCGAAGCGTGTCCGCGAGTAGCACCGTCCTCGGTTCATCGCGTGAATCCTGCGTTGTACCTTGCCGCAGCATGCCGTAATTTCCGCTCAACCGGAAACGCAACAGCGGAAGAACACATGGGTGAACAGCTCGACAGCGCGGCCTATTATCACATCGCCTACGATGCGCACGGCATCATGAATCCGCTCGATGACAGCCGTTTCCTCTTTCTCGCCGAACAATGCGGGTTGAACGCAAACGCACGGATTCTCGATATCGGAAGCGGGAACGGGTGGTCGTCCCTGCTGCTCTGCAGGACTTTCGGCTGTCACAGCGTGCAGGTCGACGTTTCCCCGCAATGGACCGCGCGTGCGCGCGCGCTGTTCGTGAAAGAGGCGCTGTCCGATCACACCGAAATCCACTGCATGGACGCGGCCGCCTTTCATCTCGAGGATGCGTCCTACGATCTCATCGTTTGTCTCGGTACCGCCGCGGTATACGGTGGCTTCGCCCCGGCGCTCGAGGTCCTGCGTCCCGCACTGCGCGACGGGGGCACCGTCATCATCGGCGAACCGAGCGCGGAATCGCCTCTGCCGCGGCGATACAGGGAATACCTCGACGCCCTTGGCTGGGGGATACTCGACGCGCGGGCCCTGCTGCGCGCGATCGATGACAGCGGTTTCGAGGCGCTGATGGTGCTGCGCAGTTCGGGGGACGAGTGGGACCGTTACATGGGAATGCAATGGAAAGCGATCAGTGACCGACTGCGCAGCGCCCCCGGTGACGCGCAGCTCCGGGAATTTGCCGAGTGGGCGCGCGATGAGCAGGAGTCCTACCTGCGTTTTCAGCGCCACTGGGTCGACTGGAACGTTTTTCTTCTGCGGACGCTCATCTGATATTCAACCGCCGCCTGCGTATATTCGGGGATGAAGCGGTTTGTCGGTATCCCCTTATCTCCCGGTCTGCGTTACATGATAAGCGCGGCCGTATTCTTCAGCCTCATGGGACTTTTTGTCCGCCTCGTCCGCGACGTGCCTTTCATCGAGGTGGTGGTGTTCCGCGCGCTCGTCAGCCTCGTGATAAGCGCCGGTTTGCTGCTCAAGGCAGGCAAGTCCCTGTGGGGGAAACACAGGGGCCTGCTTTTTCTTCGGGGACTTTTCGGTTTTCTCGGACTTTCCGCGTATTTCTACACGATACATGCGATGCCGCTGGCGGAAGCGGTGACCATTCAGTACACAAATCCACTTTTCACTGCGCTGTTCGCGCCCTTCATCCTCAAGGAACCCTCACGCGGACGCGAATGGATTGCCGGGCTTCTGGCGTTTACCGGCGTTCTCCTCATCGCGCAGCCGACATCGATCACTTCCTTTCTTCCCGCGCTCGTTGGACTCGGCGGCGCCATGTGCAGCGGGCTCGCCTACAACATCGTGCGCAAGCTCGGCATGGAAGGGGAGGATCCGCTCACTATCGTGATGTATTTTCCGCTCGTCGCCGTCGTGTTCGCAGCCCCGTTCGCTGCGGCATCCTGGCGCATGCCCGTCGGGATCGAGTGGCTGATTCTGTTGGGCGTCGGTCTGACCACGCAAATCGCACAGGTATCGATGACCAAGGGACTGCGCCTCGAACGGGCCGCACGTGCGACGGTGGTCAACTACCTGGTGATTTTCCTCTCGACGGCGTATTCCCTGCTGCTCGGAGAATTCCTTTCCCTGACTTCCTTCCTCGGAATGGCCGCCATCATCGCCGGCATCACCCTGCTGGCGCGGAAGCCCCTGCGACCTGTTCCACGGCCGGGGGCTGCAGCATGAGACTGTTCCTGCGCGTTCTCCAATCCCTCCTCCTGCTGCTGCCTGCCCCTATCGCGGCCCAGCCGCTGCTGCCCGACACCGTGTACGCGTGGCAGCGTACGGAGCTGCGGTCGGTCGACATCGCATCGTGGGATGCGATGGAGGATGCGGACGGGGACCTGCTGCGTGCCTACGACGTCGCGGACGTGACCGAGGCGGTCTACGTCCGCGGGACCGCACGTGTGCGCGTGCGCGTTCTGTCACTGCGTGGCAGGGAGCGCGCGTTCGGCCTTTTCCGGGCGATGACGCCTGACGTCGGGGTACATGGCATCGTCGGAGACGCGTTCTGTTTCGCGGGCCGGGAGACATTCTGCGCTTTCGGGCCCTTCGTTGTGCAGCTGACCGCATCCGGACGCCGTGCCCCGCCGCCGGACGAGGCGCTGCTTCTGGCCGCGAAGCGGTCGCTGTTCCGGCAGGCGGATTGCTACGGCACGGATATTCCCCTTCCCGCGGAGGAGCGCATCCTCGGAAGCGAACGCTACCTTGCACCGGCAGCCGAGGCCTGGGCGCAGTTCCAGAATACCGCGTTCGTACCCCTGCGCGAACTCTGCCGGACGCATGCCGCCTGGGTCGCACATTACGAAAAACCGCTTCTCGGTGTACGCCGCACGCTGATCAGTTTCCCGTTCCGACAGTCGGCCGCGGCTGCGATGTTCGCCGCGCGGCTTCGCAACCGCTGTGCCGACCGCGGCAGGGAATTCCTCTCCGCCTGTGCGTCCCCCGCCTACGGGATGGAAGGCGCGGTGTTCCACGTCGCACTGGCGCGTGACCGCGTTATACTCGTCATCAGCGACCTGCGCGATTCCGGCTGCTGCGCGTGGGTGGAGTCATTGCGCAACGGGTAGGCGATTTTGTTTTGGTTTCCCCTTTCCCCAAATTTTTTCCTCGCAGCGCATTCAATCATTATTCATTACTCATTCAATAGAACAAGGTAGATAACGTGGAAAGAACACTTGCCATTCTCAAACCCGACTGTGTCAGGAAAAACCTGATCGGGGACGTCATCAAGCACATCACCGATGCGGGCTTCCGCGTGCGCGGAATGCGCATGGTCTGGTTGACGACGGAGACCGCCGGCGGATTTTACGAAGTGCATCGCGAGCGCCCTTTTTTCAATGACCTCGTGGCCTTCATGTCCTCGGGGCCCTGCGTTCCCATCGTCCTCGAGAAGGAAAACGCCGTTGCGGATTTCCGTACGCTGATCGGTGCGACGGATCCAACGGAGGCGGCCGAGGGAACGGTGCGGAAACTGTTCGCCGACAGCAAGGGTGAAAATATCGTGCACGGCTCCGACAGTGCGGAGAACGCGGCGATCGAGATCGGCTATTTCTTCGCCGGACGCGATCTGGTCGCCCTGCGCTGATATGCCGCTCGCCCGCTGGAAACGGCTTGCGCGTCGCACCGTGCATCGCAATCCCTGGTGGCGGTACGTGCGCGACGATGTCCTGCTCCCCTCGGAACGCCGGGGGGAGTATCACTTCGTCCACACACCCGGATCGGTGATGATCGTTCCCCTTCTCGACGACGGGCGCTTCGTCGCCGTTCGCCAGTACCGCTATCTCAACGACCGCGACAGCATCGAGTTTCCCGCCGGGGGCGTGAAGGAGGGGCAGGG
>JAVVFP010000477.1:0-2883 GCA_032250495.1 Bacteroidota bacterium
CCGGCGAGCTTATCCTTGAGGAATTTCGCGAGGTCGACGCCCGTGAGCGTCTTGACCACGTCCGGCACCTGCGCGAGCACGTCGGCGATCTGGCCGGTGAGCTGCGTGGTGCCCAGCTTGCCGTCGGCGCCGCCGAGCAGCGTAATCTTGTCGATGCGCGACAGCGGCTCGGCCACGTTCTTCGTCAGCTCGGGCAGCACATCGAGCACCATCTGGTACATCGCGGCCTGGTTGTACTGTCCGTAGGCCTTGGCCTTCTCTATCATCGCATCGGCCTCGGACTGTCCGAGCATCTTGATGCGGGCGGCCTCGACCTCGTTCTCCTTCGCGCGGGCCTGCATCTTCGCTTCGGATTCCTTCACCACGCGGATGCTTTCGGCTTCCGCCTCGGAGATGATCTGCAGCTTGCGGGCCTCGGCCGGCTTGATGATGTTGGCTTCGAGTTCCTTTTCCTTGCGCTTGATTTCCTCGGTCTGGACTTTCGCCTGCTCCTGCGTTTCGATGAGCTTGACCTTGTACTCTTCCTGCTTGACGTCCTGTTCGAGGCGGTAGCGCTCGAGTTCGTAGGAGGAATCGGCCTGCGCGCGCACCTTGTTGACTTCGATCTGCGAGCGGGCCTTCAGTTCCTCGTTCTTCCAGTTGCGTCCGGCCACCTCGGCGGCGGCGGTGAGCTTGGCGACTTCCGCTTCCTTGTTCGCCTGCGCGGCGAAGATGGCGGCATCGCGATCGTACTCGGCCTGCTTGACCACGGCGTCGCGCTTGGCGGCGGCGATTTTCGGCTTGGACAGCGCCTCGAGATATCCCTGCGTGTCGTTGATGTCCTTGAGCGCGAAGGAGATCATCACCAGTCCCATGCTGCCCAGGTCGCGTACCACGGCGTTGTAGACGCGATTGGCGAACTCGGCGCGATCGGAGTACAGTTCGGTCACCGTCATGCTGCCGATGGACTCACGCACCTTGCCCTCGAGCACGGTCTGCGCGACTTCATGAATGGCCTCGGTGCCACCGCCCATGAAGTTCTGCGTTGCGAGAAAGATGCTGTACTCGTTCGAGTCGATCTTCACCTGCGCGGAGGATTCGCTCAGGATGGGAATGCCGTCCTTCGACAGCACTTCCGGCGTCTTGATCTTCAGCGTGACCACCTCGATGGGCAGGGTGTCCGCCTGTTCGGTGAAGGGATTGACGAAAGAGCCTCCGCCGATGCGGAACTTGTAGCCGATCTCCTGCATGCTGCCGTCCGGCGTGGTGATCTGGCTTTTGCGGCCGGAAATGACCAGTACTTCGTTGGGGCCGGCCTTGCGGTACTGCCGCGTCATCCAGAAGATGAAACCGGCGATCAGGACAACAAGGACAGCGATGATGATCCAAGTAAGCATTGAAGCCTCCAAAACACTTGGGGAATGTATCGATTCGATATTGTGAGAAATCGGCAGTGGATAGACGTGAAATTCAGGCCCTTTTTGCTGGCGTAAGGCAGGATGCACGCGAGCATCACGACAATAAATACAAACTTACTTATCCTTTTTTTAAGGCACAAATGCGGGAAGCCGTCGCGGCGGGACATATCCGGCGTGTCAGTCAAGCCCCAGGTGACGCCTGACATGCGACGCTTTCCAGGCAAGCATCGGCTGCCGTTCGATGCGCTCCCGCATCTCCTCGTCCTCCGTTATCATGGATGCGTCGATGACGCCGCGATCAAGAAGCAGATCAAGGAAGCGCCGTTCCGCGTCCGAGAACGGGAGAAGCTTCGACATGAGCCTCCTGCATTCCGTGACCAACTCCCTGCCGTAGGCTTCCCCTTCGGCGGCACGCATATGGTGCACCCCGCGCAGGGTGGGCAGCAGAAGGCTGGCCAGTTCCGCCGGATCGAAATCAATATCACGGACGCCGACCGTACGCCAGTCCTTCCTGTTCATCGCTCCGTAGACCACGAATCCAAGCCGCAGCTGGGCCGTGTCGATCTCCGGCAGCCGCAGCAGATGTACGCTGTCGAACAGATCTCTCGCCTGCCGCCTGACCATCAGGGCAGCCAGCTTGCCCGCGGCGATTTCATGAATATCCAGCAGCGGAATCGCTCTGGCCTCCCATGCCCCCAGGCCGTGTGAGTCACATTGCCGCACGGGAAAGAGCGGCAGCCGGTACATGAAATTCACATCGACCTCGAGATTCCCACCCTGTCCGAGTGCGCTCGCATACCGCAGCAGCCATTTTCCCCCCGCATGTTCATCGGGACTGCGCCGGACAGTGAAGTCCTCGCGCTGAAACACCGCCTGCAGCGCCTGGTCCACTTTCGCCCGTTCCTTCAGCATCGTCTCACGTTCGACCGATCCGATGTAATTGAGGTCGATATCCACGGAGAGACGCGGCAGTGCGAAGTGGAAGAGATTCAGCGCCGTGCCGCCCTTGAGTGCGAGCTTCCCCTTGAGATACGGATGCCGCTGCAGGGACTCCAGCAGTCCGAGCAGGTGGATCACCTTCTCGAGCATATTGGCATTGAAGCCGGTGGACACCGCCTCCGACAGCAGCGCCTCGCGCGATATCATCATTCGATTTCCTCCCAGCTCCGGTCGATCACTTCCTGCGGCACCACGAGATTCCAGTCCTTGACGAGTCGGCCGCCTCGCGCATCCGGGAAGAAATAATGCGGCTGCCGGGGACGAAGCTCCCGCAGGCTGCGCAGGTGAGCATCCTCCACCATCAGCGCCTCACGATGCTGCTCGAGATAGAAACCGACTTTAGCCGCCGTCGTCGCATTTCCCAGCAGGGATGTATACGCGACGACGGTATCGAGATCGAAGTACTCCACGCTCTCGAGCGATCGCCATCCCTCCTCCCAGCCCGCTGATACGTGCAGCCGATCGAGAACATCCACCAGCGTACGTT
>JAVVFP010000478.1:0-2880 GCA_032250495.1 Bacteroidota bacterium
GGGGACACCGTAACCAGCGCGCTGTCACGCCCGAGCCAGAGAGCCTCGCCCGTCCCGAGCGCCATGACATTCACAGGGGTGGAGAGCGGCTGCGGTTGTACGACCTGCCAGTCGGCCGGCGATGTCGGCAGCATGTTCACAGAGAACACCTGCGTCGTTTGACCATGCCCGTTTCCCGCATGGAGGTGAAATTCGGTGCTTTCGTCCCGCACTTCCCAGCGCACGACGCCGAGAACGCTGTCGACCGTGGCGCCCTGCGGGGCCTGCTGCAGCGAAAAACGCGGCGGCGGCCAGGCTTCGACCACCGGCGCGTACACGAAGGTCTGTCCCTCGTCGTACAGGGCGCTGTCGGGGCGGGAAACGAACACCGGGGCGGCGACGTCCGGCTGCGTCCACTGCAGGTCGTACATGCCGCGACCATGCGTGATGGCGCGGAGCGTGGCGGTACGCGCGTTGTAGACGAAGCGCTGCACGGAAACCGATGGCAGCCCCGTCCCGAGACGCTGCCAGTGTCGGCCCTCGTCCTCGGAGATGAAGGCACCGACATCGGATCCGACGATGATGCGCCCGTCAAGTTCGATCACGTCGTTGAGCGGTGTATCAGGCAGATCGCCGCTGATGCTCTCCCAGTGCGTGCCCATGTCCGTGCTGCGCCAGACTTTCTCCAATCCGTAGGTCGCATAGGTGGCGTAGATCACACCAGGACGAAAACTGCGCACCGCGCTGCAATACCCGGTCGGCAGCAGCGAATCAGGGACGCTGTTCCACTCGCTGCCGGCATCGGTCGAAATGGAGACACCACCTCCTGTGCCACCTGCGAACACGAGATTCCCGTCATAGGGAGCGACACTGATGGCACTGATATAATAGCATCCACCTGCAGCGGGAATGAGACAGCTGTTCTTCAGCGACCAGTTGTCTCCTCCGTTCGTACTCTTGTACAGGCGTGAGGTCCCGAGATACAGCACGTCGGAATCGTTCGGGTCCATGGCGAAATCGATGTAGAACAGTGACCGGTCGAGTCCGAGACCACTCTGCTTGCGCGTCCATGTCGCCCCGAAGTCGTCGGAGCGGTAAAATTTCAACGTCTCCTTCGTGGTGTACATCACCTGCGGTCTGCGCGGATCGATCGCCCCGTTGCCCCCGTCGCCGTAGAGCACGAGATCGAAGCGCGGTGCGTCCGTGGAGAGCAGCGTACCGTTGTCCTGCGTGCCGCCGAATAGAACGGTATTGCTGGAAGGATGCATCGCGCCGCCGATGAACTGCGTGATCGACAGTCCCATGTCGCGCTTTTCCCAAACCGCACCGTTCTGCGTCCCGACGAAAAAACCACCGTCATTCCCGAGGTAGACGACGGAAGGGTCCGCGCGATTGAAGTCAATGGCATGCTGGTCGACGTGGACGATGCCGCCGTATCCCTGGTCACTGACGCGCTCCCACGAGCTGCCGCCGTCACGCGAGACGATAAGCTTGACGCCACCCGCATACACGATATCCGGGTCGACCGGGTGCACGCCCATGATATTGTCGTACCACCCCTGCGAGACCATGTAATCGAAGGGAACATTGAGCTTCGCCCACGTCCCTCCACCGTCCGTGGTCTTGAAGACGCCCAGCAGGGGCGTCCGGTCGCTGCCGGTCACATGCGAGACCCCGATATACAGCACCTCCGGTTCCGCCTCGCAGATACCGATACTGGTACGGCCCATCAGGGAATCCGGGACGCCGATATCGAGCGGGAACCAGCTGTCGCCGCCATCGGTGGTTTTGTACATGCCGTACCGGTCCGCCGTCCCACCTCCGAAGACTTTACTCGAGGACGTGTAGAGAACCGCCGGATTCTGCGGATTGATCACGATATCCGACATTCGGCCGGTGAGAACCATTTCCCAGCTGTCACCGCTGTCCGTGCTGCGGTAGATACCGATCTTTGACGGATCGCGGGGGCCGTCCGGTATCGCTGCGAAGAGTATGTCCGGATTCTGTGGATTGATGACCATGTCGCTGGCACGCGAATAGGGTGGCAGCGTCCCTGTGCCGATTTCTTCCCAGCTGTCGCCCCCATCACTGCTGCGATACATGCCGCCCCCGTCGAAGGTACGTTGGGCATAGCTCGCCTCCCCGGTCCCCGCGTACACGATGGACGTATCCTGCGGATCGATGGCTATCGCACCCATGGCCTGCGTGGGCAGAGCGTCGGAAACCGCATGCCAGTGCCGCCCGGCGTCGTAGCTGCGCCAGATACCGCCGCCCGCTGCACCGATGAATATGGTGGCGGGGTTCAGCGGGTTGGACGCCACGGTGATGATGCGGCCGCCGATGTTCGCCGGCCCGACATTCTGCCACTCCATCACGTTCATGACGCCTCCTTTGTCCTGCGGCGCGAACAAGGGGAGCTGCTCCTGCGCGCGCATCCAGGCGCGGGCGCGGGCGCCGAGAGGGATGACGCCGTCCGCAGGTGCAACCCTGTCATGGAAGTAGGCGGCGCGGGCGGCGGGATTCGACAGCGGGACGGGAACGCCGGCCTCGCCGGTGTCGATGAAGCGTGTGTGCTGTGCCAGCGCGGACGCGGAGCTCAGCAGCACAAGCATAGCGAAGTACGCGGAAAGGAGGCGGTCGGATAACATGGTCGACTCTGGAAAATGAACGAGAGCTGTGATGGAAGTAATATAAAGAAAGAAAAACGCCTCCGGAACATCGTCCTGGAGGCGTTTTCACATCGGGACCACCGGGAGCATCGTCCTCCGCTACCGCGCGAGCACCATACGACCGGTGACGGCCCTGCCGCCGGATCGCAGCGTGATGAAATACACGCCGTTGCTCAGTCCGCGCGGATCCCATACACTCATATGCTGCCCCGGGGGCAGGGAACGATCGAGC
>JAVVFP010000479.1:0-2872 GCA_032250495.1 Bacteroidota bacterium
GATGTACGATTTCACCGACGGCGATCTTCCCGCGAGCCGCGTGCTGCGCTACCGCCTCAAGCAGGTCGACATGGATGGCGCGATCGAATATTCCCGGGAAATTCCCGTCACGATACACGATGCTTCCCCGCGCGATTTCGTGCTCGAGCAGAACTACCCCAATCCCTTCAATCCGGCGACCACGATTCGTTACACGCTGCCGCGCACCGGGGACGTGGAGTTGTACGTTACCGACGCCATCGGCACGCGCATCGCCACGCTGGTGGATCGCAACCAGCATGCGGGCGCACATCACGTCTTCTTCGACGCGGCACGCCTGTCCAGCGGAGCCTATTTCTATCACCTCCGCTACGAGGGCGGTCTCGTGACAAGGAAGATGACCGTGCTGAAATAATCCGACAACGACCGGAAGTTGAATAAAAAACGGGAAGCCCTTGGGCTTCCCGTTTTCATTTCGTGCTGTGCGCAGCATTCCCCTGCTCCCCGTATTCCCCTACTCCCCGTACTCCTCCTGGTAATCCGCCATCGCGGCCTTGATCACGTTCTCCGCTTCCTCGCGTCCGTACACGCGTTCTATGGAAACGTTGTGCGCTTCGCCGTGCACCATTTTGTAGGTGCTGAAGTAATGCCGGAGGCGTTCGACCAGCACGGGCGAGAGGTCGTCGATCTCCTGGACGTCCGCCCAGAAGCTGTCCTTGTTCAGTACGGCGACAATCTTGTCATCCGCCTCCCCGTGATCGTTCATCGCCAGTCCCCCGACCACGCGCGCCTGCAGCACGACATCCGATCGATTGATGGGACGCTCGCTGAGCACGCAGATATCGAGCGGATCGCCGTCCCCCCGCTCCGCGCTGGGCATGAGGGCGCCGACGCGACTGCCGCAGAAGGTGCGGGGCACGAAGCCGTAGAGCGTGGGAGGCAGCGCGGAGGACCGCTGGGGACGGTCCACATGCAGGTAGCCGGTCTTCTTGTCGAGTTCGTACTTGACCATATCGAACGGCGTGATCTCGATATAGGCGTTGACCAGGGACGGCGGTGTCGGACCGACCTCGAGTCCATGCCAGGGATGGGGACGCCAGCGGTAAAACGGGGCGGGGAATGCCATGCGACGCTTATGCCTCAGCCGGTGCGGCGGCCAGCTTGCCGAGTTCCTTGTCGATCAGGTACAGTCCCCGGCCGTCCTGTCCGATGAGCTTGATCTTGTCGAGCAGCGAGGAGAACAGCGTCTCTTCTTCGTGCTGTTCGGCGACGTACCACTGGAGGAAATTCAGCGTGGAGAAATCCTTCTCCTCGTAGGCGGCGGCGACCAGCTCATTGATCTTGCCGGTCACGAAGCGCTCGTGCTCGAGAATCTGCTCGAACATGCTCGCGAGGGCCTCGTACTCCATTTTCGGCTGATCGGTGGAACCGATTTTCGCGAGGGCGCCGGTCTCGCCTATATAATTGAAGAGCTTCATCATATGCATGCGCTCTTCCTCGGCATGCGTTTTCAGGAAGGCCTCTGCGCCCGCATACCCTTTCCACGCGCACCATGCGGCCATCTGGAGGTACAGGTTGGCGGATTCGAATTCGACGTTGATCTGGTCGTTGAGCTTCTCGACCATGGTGTTGCTCAGCATGTCAGTTTCCTCTTATTTGATGTTGATGGATGGATCTTCTCATCAGTGAAGTAACATCGGAGCACGCCGATTAGTTCTTTTCCATCAGCTGGGTAATCAAATTCTCACACGTGGCGGTCACCTCGCCGAGCGGAACGATGTGCCGTTCCCCGCTGTGGCGCAGTTTGATCTCGATATTGCCGTCCTTGAGATGTTTCTCGCCGACGATGACGTTGACCGGCATGCCCAGCAGGTCGGCATCCTTGAACTTGAAGCCCGGACTCACGCCCGTACGGTCGTCGTAGAGCACCTCGAGTCCTGCGGCCTCGAGCTCCGCGGTAATGCGCTCGGCATGTTCACGCACGACATCGCTTTCCACCTTGAGTCCCGTCACCTGCACATGGAACGGTGCGATGGAGGGATGCCAGCAGATGCCGTCCTTGTCGTGGCGCTGCTCGATATGGCAGGCGACGATGCGTTCGACGCCGATGCCGTAGCTGCCCATGATGATGGGATGTTCCTTGCCTTCCGCGTCGAGGAAGTTGGCCTTCAGCGCCTCGGAATATTTGGTTCCGAGTTTGAAGATATGTCCCACCTCGATGGCTTTCTTCACCTTGAGCGGCAGTCCCTTGATCGGATCGGGTTCGCCCTCGAGCACGGTACGCAGGTCGTGGTAGGCCTCGATGTTCGCATCGCGGTCGAGATCGATATGCCGGTAGTGGAAGCCATTCTCGTTCGCGCCGCTGACCATGCCGTTCGCGTGTTCGAGCCGCGCATCGGCGATCTGGCGGAGTCTGCTTTTCAGGTGTATCGGACCGATCGAGCCCGCGTTCGCACCGGTGAGTGCGAGCAGTTCCTCGTCATGGGCGGGACGAATGACGTTCGCTTTGAGCGCACCCTGCAGCTTGGCTTCGTTGAGCTGATCGTTGCCCGCCATGAAAATGAGCACGGGCTGTTCGTCGGCGAAATACACCAGTGCCTTGGCGCAGCGTTCTGCGGGAATGCCGAACTGTTCGACCAGGTCGTTGATGGCCTTCGCATTGGGCGTAGCGAACTTCTCCGCTGCGGGATTATCGTCCACGCGTCCCACCGGCGGCAGCTGCGAGCTCGCCACCTCGATATTGGCCGCGTAGCCGCTCTCGAGATTGAAGGCGCAGAGGTCCTCGCCCGCGTCGGATTCCACCATGAACTCCTGCGAGCCCGTTCCGCCCATCGCGCCACTGGAGGCGCCGACGACGAAGTAATCGAGTCCGCAGCGCGCGTAGATGCGGCAG
>JAVVFP010000480.1:0-2852 GCA_032250495.1 Bacteroidota bacterium
TGCGGCAGCGGGCGCGCCCGAAGATTCTTCACGCCACCAATTTCGAAGAGGCCTGGCGCTATTTCCACAAGTACCGCAAGGAGCTGCTCGGCATCATCACCGACATCAAGTTTCCCATCGAGGGTGTCGAGGACGATCGTGCGGGCATCAAGTACATCCGGCGGGTGCGCGAGAAATGTCCCCAGCTCCCCGTGCTGGTGCAGTCCTCCCGCGAGGATCTCCGCGAGGAAATCGAAGGGCTCAATGCGGCGTTCGCCAACAAGGGCTCGCGAACACTGCTGCAGGAAGTGCGGGATTTCATGCTCAACAATTTCGGCTTCGGCGATTTCGTCTTTCGTCTGCCGGACGGCACTGAAGTGGACCGTGCCCGCACCATCCGGCAGCTGCGCAAGAAGCTGCGCAGCATACCCGAGCAGTCGCTGCGCTACCACGCCTCGCATGATCATTTTTCCAACTGGCTGCTGGCGCGCACACGCTTTCGCCTCGCGGCGGAGATCAAACCCGTGAAGATCACGGAGTTCGAATCCATGGACGATCTGCGTACATACATCATCCGGAAAATCGACGAGCTGGTCATCTTCGACGAGCGGGGGAGAATAGCGGAATTTTCGCACGAGGAATTCGATTCGCCGGCGACCTTCCTGCGCATCGGCCGCGGTTCACACGGCGGCAAGGCCCGCGGCCTGGCCTTCATCGACAACATTCTGAAGAACTACCTGCATCCCTCGTACTTCCCGAACGTGCGCATCAAGATTCCCCGTTCGATCATACTCTGCACGGAAGTGTTTTCCCAGTTCATGGAAATCAATGGTCTGCTGCCCAAGGTCGTGCAGAACATTCCCGACGAGGAGATCGTGGCGCATTTCATGGAGGCGCGCTTTCCCGAGAGCGTCGAGGAGGATTTGCGGGCAGTGGTTCTCCGCACGCCGACGCCGCTCGCCATCCGCTCGTCGAGTCTGCTCGAGGATACGCTGTACCAGCCCTTCGCGGGCATTTATGCCACGGTCATGCTGCCGAACAGCAATCCCGATCCCTACGTGCGCTTCCGCGAACTCGAGCATGCCATAAAGTATGTGTTCGCGTCCACCTACCTCAAGAGTGCCAAGAACTATATCGAGGCTACCGGACATCGCATCGAGGAGGAACAGATGGCGGTGATCATACAGGAGATGGCCGGAAGGAGCTATGATCGCTATTATTACCCGCATTACTCCGGCGTCGCACGTTCGTTCAACTATTACCCATTCGGCGATGCCCGGCAGGGTGACGGAATCGTCAACCTCGCGCTCGGACTCGGCAAGACCATTGTCGACGGGGGCGTCAGCGCGCAGTTCTGTCCCGTCTACCCGACCATTCTCCCCCAGTTCGCCACGCGAAAGGATTATTTTTCCAATTCCCAGAAAAAGTTTTATGCGGTAGATCTTCGTTCCGACCCGTTGCAGCAGGAGCCCAGCGAGGACGAAAACCTCGAGCTGCTCGACACGAAAGCGGCGGAAAAACACGGCACGCTGGAGTACCTCGCCTCCACGTTCTGCACCGAGGACGACACGCTCTACGAAGGGACCTTTCGCAAGGGAATGCGCGTCATGAACTTCGCGCCCATCCTGCAGTCCGAAGTGATTCCGCTCGCCAAAATCCTCCGCCTGCTGATGAAGCTCTGTGAAACCGCCATGAACTGTCCTGTGGAAATAGAGTTCGCCGGCGTGCTCGGGGAGCATTTCGACGACATTTCCGAGTTCGACTTCCTGCAGGTGCGTCCCATGGTCAAGGAAGAAGGCAGCGTGGAACTGCGTCCCGAAGACCTCGAGGCGGAAGACCTCCTGCTGCGCAGCGAGAATGTGCTCGGCAACGGGGTGTATTTTCTCGAGGACATCGTGTATGTGGTCAACGAGAGATTCGAGAACGCGCATACGCAGGAGATGGCCGCCGAAATCACAGCGCTCAACAGGAAGCTGCTGGATGCGCATCGGCCTTACCTGCTGATGGGTCCCGGCCGCTGGGGATCGGCGGACCCCTGGCTCGGCGTTCCCGTTCGTTTCACGGGGATTTCCGGCGCCACGGCCATCGTCGAGACATCACTGCCAAACATGCTGCCCGATCCGTCGCAGGGCTCACATTTTTTCCAGAATCTCACCTCTTTCCATATCGCGTATTTCACCACGCGGCATTTTCGCGAGGAGGATTACATAGACTGGGAGTGGCTCGATGGCCTGGACGTCGTCGAGGAAGGGGCGTATGTGCGCCACGTGCGCGCACCGCATCGCCTGGAGGTGCGCGTCGACGGACAGAGCGGTGCCGGCATCATCATCAAGTCCGGCGGAAGCGGGAAGAACCAGTACACGATGGAGCAGATGCGCGAAGCCGCCAATCCCCTCGGTTCCTGACAGCCGGCCGCGGTCCCAAATACGGCTGAAACGCGCGACCCCCGCCGATGGCGGGGGTCGTTGCGTTCACCACGCGAAGGGGGCGCGGCGAAAGCGATCATGAAGGGAGGGAGGGCTATACGACGCCCTGTGCGAGCATGGCGTCGGCCACTTTCGTGAAGCCGGCGATGTTCGCTCCGGCGACGTAGTTGCCCGCAAGGCCGTTGTTTGCGGCCGCGTCGAGGCAGGATTGGTGGATGTTCTTCATGATACGATGGAGATGGCTGTCGACTTCTGCACGCGACCAGCTCATGCGCAGCGAATTCTGCGTCATTTCGAGACCGGAGACGGCGACACCGCCGGCGTTGGCGGCCTTGGCGGGACCGTAGAGAATGTCGGAATCGAGGATGAGGCGGGCGGCGTCTGCCGTGGTCGGCATGTTCGCACCTTCGCAGATCACCATGCAGCCGTTCGCGATGAGCGCGCGGG
>JAVVFP010000481.1:0-2843 GCA_032250495.1 Bacteroidota bacterium
GTCGAGCGATTTCGCCAAGGAGCCCGAACCGCTGTACGCGTCCTTCAAGGGCAACGACCACGTTCGCGTCCCCAACGTACGCGGTATGGGTGTCGAGGCTGCACGCTCGGTGCTGAAGGCGCATGGCTTTCACATGGAGCAGGCGGGACGAGGCAGCGTCGTGGGCGCGCAGCATCCGGACGAGAACACCTTCGCTTCGCGGAGGACGGTAATCAACGTCACACTGGTCAGTCTCGACAGCGACAGCACCGACGGCATGATACGCGTGCCGGACGTGGTGGGCATGTCCCTGCGACAGGCCATGAATTTCATCAAGGGCATGAAGCTCGAACCGAGTCCGGTGGGCAGCGGCGTTGTCCGCACACAGTACCCTGCGGCCGGCAGCTTCGTGCCTCGTGGCTCGCGCTGTACGCTTGACGGCGAATCACGCACAGTCTCTGCAAACCTATACTGACATGATGTTCAACCAGGTCGCAACAAATATTCACGCGGTCCCGTCCAGCGTCAAGCTCTCGGAGATCATCAACGACATCCCGGTCGTGCAGCTCTCGGGTCCCTGGGACGTCGAGATCGCCGGCATCACCACGGATTCGCGCCAGGTGCGCGCAGGATGGATGTTTGTCGCGATCGAGGGGGAGCATGTCGACGGCCACGATTACGTACAATCCGCCATGGAACAGGGTGCCAGCTGTGTTGTCGTACAGCTCACGCAGTACGAAACCCACCTGCAGCAACTGCTCACTCCCGCCTACAGCCAGCACAGCGGTACCACCGTTGTGATCGTGCAGGACAGCCGTGCCACCGTCGCGCAGCTGGCCGACCGCTTCCACGGTTCGCCCGCGCGCGCACTGACGACCATCGGCATCACCGGCACGAACGGCAAGACGACCATCGCTTTCCTCATCTCCTCCGTCCTGGAAGCGGCTGGCATCCGTTCCGGCATGATCGGCACCGTGGCATATCGCATCGGCGATGACATGCGCCGTGCCCCGTACACGACACCGCCCGCGGAGTACCTGCACGGACTGCTGGCGGAAATACGCGACGCGGGCTGCAGCGCCGTGGTCATGGAAGTCTCCTCCCACGCCCTTGCGCTGGACCGCATCGGCGGCGTGGAATTCGATCTTTCCATTTTCACGAATCTCACACAGGATCACCTCGATTTCCACGGGGACATGCAGTCCTACCGCGACGCGAAAGCCCTGCTCTTTACGCGGCACACGCGTGGTGTGGCCTTGATCAACACCGATGACGCGGCAGGAGGGGAGATGGGACGCGAACTCGGTCGCAGCCGCCATGCGTACGGCACGAAGGGAAGCGTGCGCTACCGCATCAGCGACGTCACCGCCAATACGCGGGGTACCTGGCTGACCGTGACCTGTGACGGGGAGGAGCATCGCATCGCTTCGAAGCTCATCGGCGGATTCAACGCCTGGAACCTCGCCGCCGCATTCGCGGCGGGAATCGAGCTCGGCATCGAGGCGCCGGTGGTGCTGCGAGGACTGCGCATGATGGAGCGCGTCCCCGGTCGCTTCGAGCGCATCATTTCCGCAGACGGCGTCACCGCCATTGTCGACTATTCCCATACGCCGGACTCTCTCGAAAAGGCGCTCACAGCTGCGCGCAACATCGCGCACGGCAAGCGCGTGATCACCGTGTTCGGCTGCGGCGGTGACCGCGACCGCGAAAAGCGTCCCCTGATGGGAGCGGTGGCCTCGGAGCTCGGCGACATGACCATCGTGACGTCGGACAATCCGCGCAGCGAGGATCCGGAGGCCATCATCGCGGACATCCTCACCGGTGTGAAGAATCCCGAGAGGGTAAAAACGCGCACGGGCCGCAGGGGTGCCATCCGCCAGGCCCTGAAGCTGGCCGCGCCCGGCGATATCGTGCTCGTGGCGGGCAAGGGACACGAGACCTACCAGATCATCGGCAGCACCCGCCGCCATTTCGACGATCGGGAGATCGTCCGCGCCTATTTCGAGGAACAGCGCGGGGGAGTGCGCCCATGAAACTGCATGTAGATACTTTGCTGCAAATCCCCCACATGGCCGCGCGCAACTGCGAGGCTCTCGGTCGCAGGCAGGTCCGCAGCGTCGTCAGCGATTCGCGTGCCGCGGGCAGGGGCGATGTCTTCGTGGCCTTCCGTGGCGCCCGGGTCGATGCCCACGATTTTGTTCCAACGTTGTGTGCACAGGGCGTGCTGCTTTGCGTCGTGGAAAACCGCTGGTATCGCAGGCACGCCGCCGAGGTCGCCGACCTGCCGCTGCTCGTCGTGCGTGACAGCATGCGGGCGTACGGGGACATCGCACGCCTGCATCGTGCGCAGTTCGACGTTCCGCTGGTCGCGATCACCGGCAGCAACGGCAAGACCAGCACCAAGGAAATGGTGTCCGCCGTGCTGCGCACGAAATACCGTGTGCTGCAGAACGCGGGAAATCTCAACAACCACATCGGCCTGCCGGCCACGCTGCTCGAACTCAGCGATAGGCATGACGTCGTGGTGACCGAAATGGGTTCGAATCAGCCCGGGGACATCGAGTATCTCTGCTCGATCGCGCGTCCCACGCACGGGATGATCACCAACATCGGCCGCGCGCATATCGCGCGTTTGCTTTCCCGCGAAGGCATCGCGGAGGAGAAGGGTGCACTGTACGCCGCCCTGGGCCGGAATCACCTCGCGTTTCTCAACGCGGATGAGCCCCTGCTGCGCGGTCTGCTGCCGCGCGGTGCGAAACGCGTCAGCTTCGGCACACGTGCCCGAAGCGACGTGCGCATCACCGGCGTGACGCTCGACGCCGACGGTCGCGCCACCGTGCGCATCGAGGCCCCGAAATTCATCA
>JAVVFP010000482.1:0-2839 GCA_032250495.1 Bacteroidota bacterium
CGCCCGTTTCGGAAGCGGCTGATGATGTAATCGTCCTCCGGCGCGAGGCCGCGTTTTACCGGGGCGCTGCGCAGCAGGTCGACCGCCTGGCGCCTGACCTGCATCGGATCCGGGGTTTCGAGTATCACCACGGCGAGCAGCGGGCCCGCGTCCCTCATGCTGACGTCGGTGTAGGCCTTGTAATACCGTCGTCCGCGGGTTTCCTGCCAGTGGTAGGCGGATTGAACGATGCCCTCGGTGCTCTCGATCGTCGCGGCCAGTGTATGCATGGAGAGAAGGAACGGGTCGTTGCCGACCGCGAAGCGGGATACCGGCGTGCGTGTCGAATCGAGGAGGAGGATGGCCGAGTTGTTCTGCAGGCGGCTCAGCGGCGACCCCGACCAGAGCCTGAACGCGGCCTGATAATCGAGGCGGCCGTCGCGTCCGCCTTCGGGGATGTCCGCGATGTCGGTCCGGGAGATGTACTGCAGCGTCTGCTCGAGCAGCACCTGCGACCAGCCGTCGACGGGACGGGAGAGATCGATGGCAATGGCCTCTATTTCACTGAAGCGCTTGTCCTCCATGAAATGGCTGAACAGTCCGACTGTCAGCAGTCCACCGAGAAGGACGCTGACGGCGAAAGGCGCGAGCAGCGATTCCGAGCGTCCACGGATCAGGGGGACGCGAACGAGCTGCGGTACGATGAATACGATCAGAAACAAAATGTACGCCCACACCGGCAGCAGCAGGTCACGCGTCGTGGCAAACAGGAGCAGCATTCCGGTCGCGCCCCCGACGAGCAGAACGGGACCGCGCCGGTCGAGCGCGGGAACATGTGCCCATGCGCGCTTGATGAACAGGTACATGCTGAGCAGTGCGAAACCGAGGGCGAGGGAGAGCAGGTACGCATTGATGATCATTGTGAGGAACATCGGCTGGCTGAGCAGTCCGGCAACGTTGTCGTAATTGAACTGCGAATCCACCACGAAGCTGCGTAATGCGGCAGCGAAGCCGCGGAGAAGCAACGGCAGGCTCAGGAAAATCAGCGCGGTCACAGTCCATGCCGCCACGCGGGAAACCGGGCGGTCGCGGTCCGCCAGGGCGGCACGGTACAGGGAGGCTGCGGAGAGCATGACCGCGATTACGGAGAGCAGCAGTGGTCCGGGGGAACGCGCGAGTCCGCCGGCGAAGGTCGATGCGAAATACGCGGGATCGAGAAACGGGGCTGGCAGCATGATTTCCGCAAAGCCGGTCCATTGCAGCAGCATGCGTACTGCCCAGATGTGCAGCACGGCCGCCGCGATGCCCAGTGCCGGCCGGGGGAGACTTCCGTATGTGCGAAACAGCGGGACGGAAACGATGACGATGCCGCAGAACAGGAGAAAGGAAAGAACCCGGTCGAATTGTACCCGGATCTGCGAGAGGTAGCCTTCGAGATCCGCCGCGTTATAGGTCACGAAGCCGAGCGTGTCCTTCCCTGCGACGAAGGGGAGTGCCAACTGTCCATCACGCTTTGAGACCGGCACGTCCCGGTGAAAGCCCAGGCCCACGTCCAGTTCCCGGCTGAGCGCCGGGATGAAACCTTCACTGTTGAGAAATCGGTGGTTGATGGGCACGACGGTCGTCAGCGGCGTTCCCACGCGCAGGGAACCGATATGCCTGCCGCGGTCATCCAGGATGTCACTGTGTCTTGTCAGCAGGATGTACGGCGTGCGCTGGAGGATGGAGAAGCGGTCCGGCGAGACGCCGGGTGGCGCGGCAGTCATCGGCTCTCCCGCGAAGGCGATGAGTGTTCCCGTGGGATCGCGCAGTTCGAACGACCAGTTCTCGGACGGGAATTCCGCGAGCATGCGTGTGGAAATCGCCGCCCGCTGCCGCGGCTGCCGGTCGGCGGTGAGAAGTTCTTCCGTGCCGGCGTTCAGGAGTTGATCGCTGCGACCGGTGACCTGCACGACGAGTTGGTCGAGTTTACGCGTGATCAATGCGGCTTCCCCCGCGTCCACCTCGCTGCGCAACGTCTCCCAGTCACGCGCAATATTCTGCAGGAAATATGCGCGCGCGGCGAACACGAGCGCGAGCAGGAACAGTACGGTCGCAGCGGCATATATCCAGCGCTGTTCCCGGCGCAGCAATGTCAGGCGTTCGTCCATCGTTCGGCGGCTCGTTCCCGATCAGCGTGAGGCGACGGTGATCTGGTTGATCACCCACCGCTCGTCTACCAGCGCCAGGCTGACGAACATTTCGGCGCTTCCCCGTCTGCCGCGTCGCTCATAGGTGAACGGACCGAAGCCATAGGGGTTCCGAATGGAAAAATTCCGGCTGCTGTAAGAAAAACTGATCGGGGTGTAGGTGGAAAAAAATGATTCCAGAATCAGGTAGGCCTGTTCGCTGCTGTAATACCCGTTGATGCCCGTGAACAAGTTGAGGTACACCTTGTGTCCGAGCCGCGATTCGAGGAAACGGATGTTCCCGGACGACAGGGCGTCTTTCGCGCCGAGCAGCAGGTCGCGCGCCTCCCTCTCCGATTGCTGCGCCGCAGTCGCTCCGGCGTCCGCTGCGTTCATGCGTCCAGGCGCCGCTGCGGGATGTGGAGGCAGCGGAAGCGCGCAGAAGAGCGCGAAGCAGCAGACCATGGTGATTCTACGGATACGCATGTGTACGAACATATATGGAAAGCACCCGGAAAGCAACCGGGTGCCTTTGATCGAACGGTATGTGATCGGGGTGGTCATGACTTAGCGGCCGCGCCTGCCGCTCTCCCGTGACGAGTTCGTGGACCGTCGTGGAGATGTGCCCGCGCCGCGGGATCGCGTATCGTCCCCGCCCGAACTGCCCCGGGAGATCGAAGTCGTGCGCCGGG